>JADGEG010000197.1 GCA_016744485.1 Arcobacter sp.
ACCCTCTTGAATAAATAATATATCATTAGAAGCATAAATAAATAAAAGAAATAAAAAAAAAGTAATACTAAAATATAAAACAATATCTTTAATATGTTCTTTTTTTATAAATAATATATAAAAAAAAATACAAAAGAAAAAAACAAAATATGAAGGTCTTGCAAAGAATGCAATACATAAACTAATAGCACTTATTTTGTATTTTTTACTTTCAAATAAATATAAAGATAAAAAAATAAAAAATAAGCCAATAGAATCTGATAACATACTTAGTGCAAAATTTACTAAATAAGCAGAAGAAATACTTAAACAAAAAGCCATAAAAGCAATTTTTTTATTTAAAAGTTTTTCAACATATAAATAGATAATATAAGGTAAGAATATAGCACAAGATGAACTTAAAATGAAAAATGATAATTTTGCATCATTTAAAAAAAAATTTATAAATTTACCTAATAAAACAATAGATACATATCCAGGAAAGTGAGGTGAAAAATCTATAACGGAAAAATTAATTATACCATTAACAAAAAAAAGTGAATCGTCATTATAATAAGAAATAGGATAAGATAAAATAAAATAAGCATAAATAATGGTACTTATGCTTATAAATATTTTATAAAAACTCATTTATAAAGATTGTAAAACTTTAAGTATAATTTTTTGATTTTTTATATATTTTTCTTTGTTATGTTTTTTTGCACCCACTCCAAATAAGCCTGGATTGCCTATTGCTATAGTACAATCTTGAAGTGCTTTTTTTAAAACTTGATTATTTTTAAAATGTAAACCAGAAGATAAAAGTTTATAATATTTATTAGCTTTTGCAAGCATGACTTTTGAAATATTAAAAGTGTTTATATTTTTTAAAGCACCATCTAGTCTTCTTTGTATTTCAAGAGCTAAAGATATATTTAGCCATCTTACTATTTCTTTTATATCTTTACTTATAATTGCATTTTCTAAAGAATTATAGAATTCATTATTAAAATCATCATTTAAATATTTGTAATTTTCTTTGTATTTATAAAAAACAAATTTGACTTTTTTAAAATCTTTTTTGTTAATAGCTTCAGTTATAGCTTTTTTAGCATCTATTGTTTTTTCTTTTCCAGCTGATGCATATGAGTAAGCATTTAAAGATGAATTTATAAAGAAACTTAGGATTCCTAAAAGAATTGCTTTTTTTATATAATTCATTGTTTTCCTTTTTAAAGTTTTATGATTTATAGTATATAAAAATATTTTTATCAATAAAAATAATATATAAAAACAACATATTCTAAAACTTTAATAAGCTTTACATAATTAAAATGTAGGACGATTTTTTAAAGTTGTTAGTAGATACTTGATTATATAAAATAGCTTATATAATCAAGTATATAAGCTATTTTATGTTTTGTTTTTAATATAATAACTTATTATTTATTCTAATGTTTATTATAATCTTTAAATTTTATTTTAAAATCCTTATAAAGACCAGTTCCTACAGGAATTGTTCTTCCTATAACAACATTTTCTTTTAAATCTTCTAGCATATCCATTTTTGCACTAATTGCAGCTTCTGTTAATACTTTAGTTGTTTCTTGAAATGAAGCTGATGAAATAATAGAATCAGAAGTAACAGCAGCTCTTGTAATTCCTAATAATAGTGGTTCTGCAATAGCTGGTTTCCCACCAAGTTTTACTATTCTTGTATTCTCAATTTTAAATCTTTTTTTAGAGATCATATCACCAACAATAAATTTAGTATCTCCTCCATTTAAAATTGTAACTTGTCTTAACATTTGAGTTGTAATAACTTCAATATGTTTATCTGCAATGTTCACCCCTTGAGATCTATATACTTGTTGAACTTCTGAAACAATAAAATAATGTAATGCTTTATCACCTAAAATTCTTAATATATCATGTGGAGATGTTTGACCATCTGTTAATGCTTCACCTGCATGAACAAATTCACCCTCTAATACTAAAATTTGTTTTGATTTTTCAATTAAATACTCAGATGTATTACCATTTTCTTCCGTAATAACAATTCTTTGTTTATTTCTAAGAGGTTTACCAAAAGATATGATACCATCATAACTTGCAAGTACTGCAATATTTTTAGGTCGCCTAGCTTCAAATAATTCAGCAACTCTAGGCAAACCACCTGTAATATCTTTTGATTTAGTAGTTGCTTTTGGAGTTTTACCAAGAATATCAGATATATTTACTTCTTGTCCTTCTTTAACATTTAATGATGTTTTGGGATCAAGTGAATATCTAGTTAATACATCACCTTCACTTGCAATAATAATTGCTGGCTTATAATTAGACGGTATATATTCATTTACAACCAACTTAGAACTTCCTGTTAAGTCATCAATTTGTTCTGTTACGGTAATACCAGGAATAATATCTTCAAAAGCAACAATACCTTTTTTTTCTGCAATTGTGGGATTAGAATATGGATCCCACTCTGCAATTATTACTTGTTCTTCATTTTCAGGTTTACTAAGTACTGAAGTTTTTTCAACCAAAGTATCATCGCTAACTTCAATGACCGAACCTCTTGCAATATAATGCCTTAAAGCTTCTCTATTTTTATCATCAACAATAACTGCAAAAAGTCCTTTTTCAATAACATTATCACCTGCTTTAATATCTTCTTTTCTTTCTAGATAATCTCCAATTAATTTATAAAATTTAACTTTTCCTTGAGAAGCTGCAATAATTGTAGATGTAATAGGAGCTCCATCCTCAACTTTTAACTCAGAAGCATATGGAATTCTATTTGGAACATTCCAACCGTCTTTTATTATTTCAACTATAGATTCATTTTCATTAACTTCTTCATTTTTAATATAAGGTAAATATAGCTTACCTTCAATCTTACCAGAAACTCCTGCTAATTCATTTGCTTTTGCAACATCACTTTTTCTAAGATAATATTTTTTACTTTCTTTTTTATTCGAAATTGTTACAATTATTTCTTCATAAAGAGTTTCAATATTAATTGTACCTTTAAAAGGAGCATTGATTTTTGGCTCAACTAACAAAATACCTGCATTTCTTCTATTTGCAACAATTTTTTTATTATCTACATTTGTATATGTTTTAATATTATAATATCTAATAAAGCCTTCTTTTTCTGCTCTTAATTCTTTCTCAGTTTGAGTAGCACTTGCTGTTCCACCAACATGAAACGTTCTTAATGTTAACTGTGTTCCAGGC
>JADGEG010000030.1:0-614 GCA_016744485.1 Arcobacter sp.
TAAGTTTGATTCATTTTGTTTTAACTTAAAAAAAGGATTTGAATATGAAAAGAATGATGAAGGTAATTCTAGGATTATTTATCTTATGTTTTGCATTAAATGCAAGTGCAAAAGATACTATTAAAATTGGTGCATTAGTTGCTGCAACTGGGCCAGCTTCTTTTTTAGGTGATCCTGAATTAAAAACTTTACATTTATATGTTGATAAAATAAATGCTTCAGGTGGAATATTGGGAAAAAAATTAGAACTAGTTCCTTATGATACTGGTGCAAACCCTAAAAAAGCTACAACTTTTGTAAAAAGACTTATTTTTCAAGATAATGTTGTTGCTATTATTGGAGGATCTGCTTCTGGAGAAACTATGGCTATTTTACCATTTATTAGAAAAGCAAAAATTCCTTTAGTATCAATGGCCGGTTCAATTAAAATTGTTCATCCAGTAAAGAAATATGTTTTTAAAACTCCTGCAACTGATAAAATGGCTTGTCAAAAAATATTTACATTTTTAAAGTCTAAAAATAAAACAAATATTGCTTTAATATCTGGTAATGGTGGTTTTGGTAAATCTATGAGATCTCAATGTAAAGATGTAGCAGGTGATTTTGGAATGAAA
>JADGEG010000030.1:624-14879 GCA_016744485.1 Arcobacter sp.
TGCAGATGAAACATATGGACCAAAAGATACTGATATGACAGCACAATTAACAAAAATAAAATCAAATCAAAATGTACAAGCTGTAGTTAATCCTGGGTTTGGACAAGGTCCTGCAATTGTAACTAAAAACTTTAAACAATTAGGTATGAAACAACTTTTAGTTCAATCACATGGAGTTGCATCTAAAAAATTTATTGAATTAACAGGAAATGCTTCTGAGGGTGTAATTGTAGCTTCTCCTCCAGTTGTAATTGCTTCTTTATTAAAAGATTCAAATCCTATTAAAAATGTTGCACTTAATTATATAAAAGAGTATGAGAATAAATATAATATTCCTGTATCAACTTTTGGTGCTTATGCTTATGATGCTTTAAATTTAATTGTAAATGCTATTAAAAAAGCTAAATCTTCGAAACCAAAAGCAATTAGAGATGCTTTAGAAAATACACGTAATTATGTTGGTTTAAATGGTGTATTTAATATGAGTAAAACAGATCATTTAGGTTTAGATTTAAATTCAGGTATCAAGATGTTGATTATTAAAAATAATGATTGGGCATTAGCTAAGTAATAATATGACTGAATTATTACAGTATAGTTTTTCAGGTATCACAGTTGGGTTTATTTATGCACTTGTAGGACTTGGCTTTACTGTGATTTATAATTCTAGTAAAATTATAAATTTCTCTCAAGGGGAGTTTGTAATGATAGGTGGAATGACAGCAGTATTTTTATCATATGCAAAATTTCCATTTATATTAGCTTTTCCTTTAGCTATTATCGTAGCATCACTACTGGGATATATTTTATTTAAATTAGTTTCCTTATCTAAAAATTCATCTGTTACATCATTAATTATTCTTACATTAGGTTATGCAGTTTTTACAAGAGGTATAGCACAAGTTAGTTTTGATAAACAAATGCATACATTACCTAGTTTTATAAGCAATAGTCCAATTTTAATTTTTGGGGCTACTATTACTCCTCAAGCTATCTTAGTAATTATTGTTTCACTTGTTATTGTTTTTTCTTTATATTATTTATTTAATAAAACAAAATTGGGTAAAGCTATGTTAGCTACTGCTGATAATAAAAATGCAGCTAAACTTGTAGGAATTTCTGTACAAAAAATTCTAATTATGAATTTTATGCTTAGTGCAGGAATTGCTGCAATTGCAGGAATAGTATTAACTCCAATTACATCAACAAATTATGAAATAGGTATTATGCTAGGTTTAAAGGGATTTTGTGCTGCTATTATTGGTGGTATTGGAAATCCATTTGGTGCAGTATTAGGAGGAGTTCTTTTAGGTATTTTAGAATCTTTTGTTGCTGGATATTTAAGTAGTGAATATAAGGATGCAGTTGCATTTATAGTATTGCTTTTAATTTTATTTTTCTTCCCAGGTGGTTTATTTGGTGCTAAGAAATCAACAAGAGTATAGGTTATAAAATGAATAATAAGGGTCTTTTTTTGGATAGAGGTATTGTAATAACTATTATTATATTATTCATACTACCTTTTTTATTACAAAATAGTTTTCACTATGAAATTGCTATTATGTGTATGTTAAATGCGATTATTTGTATTGGACTTAATATGCTTGTTGGTTATACTGGTCAAATTTCTTTAGGGCATGGAGCATTTGCTGGTCTTGGAGCTTATGTGGCAGTTATATTATCAACAACATATGAGTTTGATCCAGTGTTAAGTATAGGTATTGCTACAATAGTATTAGCATTTATTGCCTATTTAGTTTCAAAACCTATTTTAAAATTAGAAGGGCATTATTTAGCAATGGGAACATTAGCAGTAGGTATTATTATTTCTATTGTTTTAAATAATGAATCTAATTTCACTGGTGGGCCAGATGGAATGGGAGTATCCCAATTTAATATCTTAGGTTATGTTTTTGAAAATGATATACAATGGTATATATTATCAGCTATATTTTTAGTTTTTTCAATTTGGGCTTTACAAAATGTAATAAATTCTCCATTTGGAAGAATTTTACGATGTATTAGAGATTCTCAAACAGCTGCACAGGCTATTGGTGCTGATGTTGCTTATTATAAAACATATGTTTTTGTTATATCTGTCGTTATTGCTACTGTTGCAGGAAGTTTATATTCTTATTATTCTGGTTTTATTTCGCCAGAAGAATCAGGGTTTACAAGAAGTATTGAATTAGTTGTTATGATAGTATTTGGAGGACTTGGAAGAATTTATGGAGCTGTTATTGGAGCTATTATTATTACTTCTTTACCACAATTTTTAACCTTCTTACATGATTATGAACATATGGTTTTTGGAGCTATTATTATTTTTGTTATGATTTTTATGCCTAAAGGTATTGTTTCTATTTTTGATAATTTAACAATTAAAAAAATAAAATTTTTCAAGAAGGATAATAAATGAGTTTATTAAAAGTGGAAGGTATTTCTAAAAGTTTTGGAGGATTAAAAGCTGTTGATAATATATCTTTTGAAGTTAAAGAAGGAACAATTCATGCTTTAATTGGACCAAATGGAGCAGGTAAAACCACTTTAGTAAATATGATTTCTGGAATTTACAAAATTGATTCAGGTGATATATATTTTAAAAATGAAAAAATTACAAATATACCAACTCATCAATTAGTTAATAAACATATTATGAGAACTTTTCAAAACTTAGAAATTTGTGAAAACATGACAGTTATGGAAAATGTTCTCTTAGGATTTAATATAAAAATGAATAAATCTCTTCTTAAATGTTCTTTTCAATTTGAAAGCATTTTAGATGATGAAGAAAAATATACTCATATTGCTTTATCGCATTTAAAAAGAGTGGGTTTAGAAGAATATGCCTATACTCTTTGTTCACAGTTATCTTATGGAATTTTAAAAAAAGTTGAAATAGTTCGAGCTTTAGCTATTAATCCAAAATTGCTTTTATTAGATGAACCAGTTGCTGGTCTTAATAGTACAGAAACATCAGAAATTGCACAAATTATTAAAGAAATTTCACAAGAAGGAGTTACTGTATTATTGATTGAACATGATATGAAAATGATTATGAATATCTCAGATGAAATAACAGTTATGAATTTTGGTGTTAAATTAGCTCAAGGAATACCAAAAGAAATATCTTCAAATAAAGATGTAATAAAAGCTTATTTGGGTGGAGGTACTTTACATGCTTAAATCAAATAATTTATTAAAACTATCTAAACTTGATTGCCATTATGGAAATATACATGTTCTTCAAGATATTAATTTAGAAGTTAAAAAAGGTGAAATTGTAGCATTAATTGGAGCAAATGGTGCAGGTAAAACTACTTTAATGAAAACTATTTCAGGTTTAAAAGAACAAAATAAAGGTGAAATTATTTTTAAAGATAATATTCATATTACAAATACACCAGCACATAAAAGAGTACAACTTGGAATTGCACAAGTTCCTGAAGGAAGAGAATTGTTTAAATCCTTAAGTGTAAAAGATAATCTTATGCTTGGAGCTTATACAAGGAATAATAAAAAAGAAATAGAAAAAGATTTAAACTTTGTTTATGAAAAATTCCCTATTTTATTTGAAAAAAAAGATTTAAGTTCAGGAACATTATCAGGAGGTCAGCAACAAATGTTGGCTATTGGACGAGCTTTAATGAGCAAACCAGATTTATTGTTAATGGATGAACCATCTATGGGTTTAGCTCCTGTTATTGTTGAGGAAATATTTTCTTTTATTGAAGAATTAAAAAAGATAAATATGACAGTTTTTTTAGTTGAACAAAACTCATACTTTGCACTTACTATTTCAAACAGAGCTTATGTATTAGAAAATGGTCAAATTGTATTAAGTGGTGATTCTAAAAAACTATTAGATGATCCTCGTGTAAAAGAAGCATATTTAGGAATGTAAATGAAAAATAAATATATTATAGTTGAAAAATTAAATACAGGTGTTGGTATTATTACTTTAAATAGACCCAAAGTATATAATGCTTTATGTACAGATTTATTAGCTGAGGTATCAAATGCTATTATAAATTTGGATCAAGATTTAAAAATAGGGGCTATTGTAATAACTGGTGGAGATAAAGTATTTGCAGCGGGTGCAGATATAAAAGAATTATCTACTTTAGATTTTTCAAGTGCATATATGAATGAATTTATAAAAAAACAGTGGTTAGTTTTAGAAAAACATAACAAGCCTATAATAGCAGCAGTTTCTGGATTTGCACTTGGTGGTGGTTGTGAACTTGCATTATTATGCGATTTTATTATTTGTGATGATAGTGCAAAATTTGGACAACCAGAAATAAAACTAGGCATTATGCCAGGAGCTGGAGGCACACAAAGGTTAACTAAAGCAGTTGGAAAAGCAAAAGCTATGCAAATGTGCCTAACAGGAGATATAATTGATGCAAAAGAAGCTAAAAATTATGGTTTAATTGCAAAAATTGTATCAGAAGATAGTGTTTTAAATGAAGCAATTGTTATGGCTTCTAAAATTGCCACTATGTCACAACCTGTTGTTAAACTTATTAAAGATTCTATAAATAATACTTATGAATTAAATTTACAATCAGGTTTGGAATACGAACGACAATCTTTTTATACTACTTTAGCTTTAGAAGATAAAGTTGAAGGTATAAAGGCTTTTATTGAAAAAAGAAAAGCTAATTTTTTAAATAAATAAATATTTTATATTACAAAAAATATCTTTTTATTAAAAAGTTAGTATAGTTTTATTATATATTTTATATTATTAAAAATAAAGTATAAACCCTAGTTATTAGATATAAATTAAATATTCATTCATATCTAATAATAAAAAATATAATATTAAGTAATAATTTAAAATTTATATGATACAATTTTTTTAAATTACTTTAAAAAAATGAAGTATATTTAAAATACAAATTAAGGAGAGTAAAATGGCAAGTAAAGAAAAAATAGCTCACACGATGGAATTTCCCCCTCCAACACCACAACCAAATGTTTATCCATTAAGTTGGGAGAATAAAACAAATAAATTACAAGAAGTATGGGAAGCATCTCAAAGAGAGTATTGGGATCCTGAGAAATTACCGTGGGATACTTTTAATGTAGAAAAATATACTTGGGAACAAAGAGAATCAATAGCTTATTGGTGGACTATTCTTTCGGTTTTTGACGCCTCTGCTCCTCCTGTATTTGCAGCTGCATTTATTAAAACTTATGAAGTACATGAAGAAGATGTAGTAAGACGTTGTTTTTTTTCTGTGACAAGAGATGAACAAAACCATGAGCAAATGTGTGGTATGGCAATTACTAAATTATTAGAACATCCTGATCCTCTTACTTATGTACCTAAAACAGACATAGGATTAAGATTACAAAAAAATGCAAAATGGTTATATTATAATGGTGGTAGATATTGGGATGGTTTTAAAACAGCAGTTCCAAAATATTCTTTAGCAGTACTTTTTTCATCATTTTTAATGGGTGAAATGGCCGCTGCTACAATTTTTCATCAAATGGCAGCTTCTTGTAATGAATTAGTCTTTAAAGAAGGTTTTGCAAAAATTGGAAAAGATGAAGGTCGACATATGGCTATTGTTTTAACTTTGATGGAAAGAGATTACCCTGCTTTAGCACAAGAAGATAAAGAGGTGATTACAAAACAAATTAGAGCAGGATATTTATTTTTATCAGCTGTATTATTTGAACCACCAGAAGAATTTTGGGATCTTCCAAGTGATTTTATAGCAAATCAAAGAGAAGGAGAAAAATTTGCAAGAGAAGCAGGTTTTGCAATTCCTGAATATGAAACAAAAAAAGAAAATTGGAAAAAAGCTATGCTGAATTTAAAAGGTGTACTTGCTAAATATAACACAGATTTTCCAGCCATTCCAGAAGTTGGAATTACAGGAAAAGAAATATCTGATGTTGATTTAGATGACATTATTCCAGTATTTTAAAAATTATAAAAAATATCTGCTTAGGATTTAATATATGAAAAAAATTATTTTACAACCATCGGGAAAACAAATAGATTGTCCAAGTGGACAAACTGTTCTTTCTGTTTTAGAAAAACAAGGATATGCACTTCCAAATAATTGTAGAGCAGGTGCTTGTGGTGAGTGTAAAATCAAAGTTTTAAATGGTGAGTTTGATCAAGGTTTTATTATGGATATGGCTTTATCTTTAGAAGATAGAGAACAAGGTTATGGACTTATGTGTATGGCAAAACCTATTTCAGATGTTTTAGAAATAGAATTTGGAACAAAAGATGCTAAACCTAAACTATTTCCACCTGTTGAAAATTCTTGGCATATAGTAATTGATAAAATTAATAGAACAAATAAAATATTAGAATTAAAACTAGCTCCTTTAGGAAAGCCTATTAGGTTTTGGCCAGGACAATATGCACTTTTAGGTGATGAATTATTAAAACATCCTTTACGTCCATACTCAATAGCAAATGCACCCAAAGAAGATGGAGAATTATCTTTTATTATTACAAAAGAACCTAAAGGTAAAACATCTTCATGGATACACGAAGATGTAAATATTGGAGATAATATTAAAATAAATGCTCCTTATGGTACATTTTTAGGAGATCCAAGTGTTGATACTCCTATTTTATGTTTAGCTTCTGGAAGTGGTTTAGCTCCAATTTTATCACTTCTAAATGCATATTTAAGTAGAGGAAATAAAAATCATGTAACTCTTTTATTTTCAGCAAAAACAAAAAATGATCTTTTAGATTTTGGTAAATTAAAATATTTAGAATCTAAATATATCAATTTTAAATACAAATACACTCTAACACAAGAAGATAATAAAATAGGTGCTTTAGAAGGAAGAATTAATAAGGTTCTTCCTCTTTTACTGCCTGATTTGTCAAATCATTCAGTATATATTGCTGGTGGAGTAGATTTTGTAAAAAGTTGTTTAGATACAGTACAAGGTCTTGGAGTAAAAGAAGATTTAATTCATATGGAAGAATATTTTGCACAGCAAATTATTTGAAACTCAAGTATTTAGAAGATAATTTTTAGATACCTTTTAAATACTTAAAGTTTGTTAGAGCCTAAATATTTTATTTTTACTTGATACCTCCAAACCTATTAAAATAAAATTTATCTAACTTTGGAATATTTCCACCTACGGTTAATAAATTATTTTTTATATAATCATTTGCTTGATTATGTATTATTGCATATATAGATTCTACTAATGATGAAGCTGATTTTCCTAACCAATCAATACTAACTAAATCATTTCCTAGTTTTGGATCAAATAATAAAGCACGTCTATATTCATGAATTAATAATACTCTAAGCATAAAACATTGTTTAGTAGTAAATTTTTCAATAGGTGTTTTTAAAGAAAATACTTGCCTAAATTTTGTTATAAAACTTTGGTATCTTTTTTCTATATCATTCATATCCCAATATGTATGAACCATATCTTTAATTACTTCTTTATTCATAGGCATTTGAATTGGACCTTTTATTAATAGAACATCGTTTTGAAGTTCATGTTTTATTAAAATATCTTGCATGTATTCCATTTTATAATTAGGATGCATATATACATGTTTTGCCGTATTAGCAAAACCTTCTTTTTTTAAAATTTTTGATAAATTTAACTCACTAGTTAGGTCAACGTGATTTGTAAAAAGAACTATCCAGTCTTTATTATCTTCTTGTTCGTCGTAAGCATACACACTGTAATGTGCTTTGATAAATCTATCAATAGCTAAATCACTCAAAGAATAATAACTCTCTCTTCCAAACTTTTTAGAACTTAACCAACCATCTTTTGATAATCTAAATATTGAAGTACGAGTTAATTTTTCACTAATGCCAAATTCTTCCATAAATTTCACTAGTGAGCCCAACCATATTGTTCCACCATAAGGAAAAACTGTATCTCCAAAAAATGTGATAATCAAAGATTTTGCTTTTGGAGACATTTCTTTTAGTATTGTTTGAAGATATAAATCTACTTCATTATTATTTATTTTATTTTTCACTTTTTATCCTAAAAATATAACTAACTATATTTTAGCTAAATTTATAAAAAATCATCTTCAAGTTTTTAAAAGTATGCCTATATTTCTCTATTATCTACAACTCTTTGGGCTTTTCCTTGACTTCTTGGCACTTGTCCATTGGCTTTAAGATTTACTTTAATTGAAACACCAATACCTGATTTGATTTTATGAATTAATTTTTTAATTGCTAAATTAATTTCTTCTTGACTAATATTTAGTTCAGCTTCAATATCAATACTCATATCATCCATATTTCCAGTTCTTGAAATAATGATTTGATAATGAGGTGAAAAAGCTTTAATTTTTAATAAAATTTCTTCTATTTGAGATGGAAATATATTTACTCCTCTAATAATCATCATATCATCAGTCCTAGCCTTAATTCTTTTCATTTTTCTCATATTTAATAAATCACCATCATATAATGTTGATAAATCTTTTGTTCTATACCTAATAATAGGTAATGCTTCTTTTGTTAAAGTTGTAAGTATCAATTCTCCTTCATTTCCATCATCAATTGGTTCAAAAGTATTTTTATTTACAATTTCAGGATAAAAGTGATCTTCCCAAATATATAAATCGCCTCTATCTTCTAAAACTTCACAAGCCACCCCTGGACCCATCATCTCAGATAAACCATAAATATCAAGTGCTGCAATACCAACCTTATCTTCTATTTTTTTCTTCATTTGCATCGACCAAGGTTCAGCTCCAAAAATACCAATTTTTAAAGCTGTATCTTTAGGATCAATTCCTCTATTTTCCATTTCTTCTATGATATTTAGCATATATGAAGGTGTTACCATAATAATGTTTGCTTTAAAATCATTTATTAAAGTTACTTGTTTATCTGTAAAGCCACCAGAAGCTGGTACAACTGTGCAACCCAATTTTTCTGCCCCATAATGAGCTCCAAGACCACCAGTAAATAATCCATATCCATATGAAATATGTACAATATCACCTTTTTGAGCTCCTCCAAGCCGTAATGATCTCGCTACTAAATCAGACCAAGTATCTATATCTTTTCTTGTATATCCTACAACAGTAGGTTTTCCAGTAGTTCCTGAAGATGCATGAAGTCTTACAATGTCACTCATAGGATTTGCAAACATTCCAAAAGGATAATTAAGTCTTAAATCTTCTTTGCTTGTAAATGGAAATTTTTTTATATCTTCTAAAAAAGTAAAATCATCAGGATGAACACCGTGATTATCCCATTTAGTTTTATAATATGGAACAAAAGAATAAGCTCTTAATAAAGTATGTTTCATTCTTCTAGTTTGTAGTGCAGTTAATTCATCTTTTGATACTAAAACTTTTGGATAATAACTAACTGTTTTTCTTTGATTTTCCATGTTCTAATCCTTAGTGTCTATTTAAATTTTCAATAATCATAGATATACCTTGCCCCACACCTATACACATAGTACAAAGTCCATATTTTCCTTTTGTTGTTTCTAATTGATTTAAAGCTGTCATTACAAGTCTAGCTCCACTCATACCTAAAGGATGACCAATAGAAATAGCTCCTCCATTTGGATTTACTTTTACATCATCATCAGCTAAACCTAAAGATCTCAAAGTTGCTAATCCTTGTGCTGCAAATGCTTCATTTAATTCAATAACATCCATATCATCTAAAGTTAAATTTGTTTTTTTTAGAATTTTTTTTGTTGAATATAAAGGTCCTATACCCATAATTTTTGGTTCTACTCCAGCAACTGTGGTCATAATAATTTTTGCCTTTGCTTTTAAATTGTATTTTTTTAAAGCTTCTTTTGAAACTATTAATAAAGCAGCGGCACCATCATTAATACCTGAAGAGTTTCCAGCACTTACTGTTCCACCGTCTTTTTTAAAAGGAGTTTTAAGACTTGAGAGTTTTTCTAATGTTGTATTTGGTTTTGGATACTCATCACAATCAAAAATTAAATTCTCTTGTTTTTTTCTTGGAATAATAACAGGAACAATTTCTTTTTTAAAAAATCCATTTTCATTTGCTTTTTTGCATTTCATTTGAGAGTTATAAGCGAATTTATCTTGGTCTTCTTTACTAATTCCAAACTCTTGGGCAACATTTTCGCCTGTTTCAGGCATTGAATCAGTTCCATATAAAGTGTGCATTTTAGGATTTGTAAACCTCCAGCCAATTGTTGTATCATAAACTGCATTATTTCTAGTAAATGCACTTGTATGTTTTGGCATAACAAAAGGAGCTCGCGACATAGATTCAACACCACCAGCAATTATAATATCACATTCACCTGCTTTTATGGATCTAGCTGCCATTCCTATAGCATCCATGCCTGAACCACAAAGTCTATTTATAGTTGTACCTCCACTATGATATGGAAGTTTAGCTAAGAGTGCTGACATTTTTGCAATATTTCTGTTATCTTCTCCTGCTTGATTTGCACAGCCTAAAATAACATCATCTAAATTTTCATAATTAATACTTGGATTATTTTGCATAAGATATTTAATAGGAATGGCCGCCATATCATCAGGTCTAATTGAAGATAATGCCCCTGCATATGCTCCAACTGGTGTTCTAATATAATCTACTATATAAGCTTCATTCATTATATATCCTTAGATTCTAAAATAGTACCATTAATTGCACGTGATTTACCTGTAAAAAATGCAATAGATTCATATCTTTGATTTGTAACAACAACATCATAAATTCCACTTCTTCCTTTAATATATTTTTCTGTAGCAGTGGCTATTAAAATATCATCTTCATAAGCTGGTTTTACAAAAGAAATATCACAACTTTGTGCTACAGTTACAATATTTCTTGAATTACAAGCAATCGCAAAAGTAGCATCTGCAAAAGAGAATATAGCTCCTCCTTGACAAGTTCCATGACCGTTTAACATCATGTTCGTAACTTTCATTTTCATTTTTGCAAAACCATCGTCTACATTTTCTAAAAAAATACCTAAATTATGTTCAAACTTTGTATCTGCCATCATTTTTGTAGCAACTTTATAACATAGTTTTTTTTCACTCATAATATAAACCTTGTGTCATAGATTTTTCAATAATGCCTCTATCAATTCTATATCTACCATCTTTATAAAAATCTTCTAAATTATTTAAAGTTTGTAAAATAAAATCTAATCCTAACTTATTGGCCCATTTAAAAGGTCCTATTGGATAATTTACTGCATTTTGCATTGCAATATCTACACTTATTTCATCACAAACATTATTAGTAACGGCACAACTAGCTTCATTTACTAACATACAAATTGTTCTTAACATAATTAAAGCAGGTGAATCTTTTATTATTATAGTTTGTTTATTAATTTGTAAAAATAGTTGTGCTATATGTGAAGCTATATGTTTTTGTGCCAATAGTGAAGTTGCAATTGTTATTGTATTTGATGAAGTATAATCAATATTTATATCAAATTGGGCAATATTTTTTTCTTTTAATTCTTTAGAAATTTGACTTGCCATTTTTCCATTTGCTAAAAATAATTTTATTTTATTAAATTCAATATAAGTATAATTATAAGCATTGGCTTTTTTTTCATGTACTTTAATACCTGCTTGTTTAAATAAAGGAATAAGACAATTAGCAAGACCTAAAGAACCATAAACATATATTTCAGATATATTTTGTTTTGAAGCTTCTACTTTAGTAATATCATTTCGACCTATTTGTTTATTATTAAGATAAGTATAAAAACCTTTATTTGTTTTTTTACCTAATAAACCTGCTTGTACGAACTCTTCTTGTATTAAAGATGGTTTAAATCTAGGATCTTGATAATAAGAATTAAATGTCGAAAGTGTAACAGCATAATTAGTATCATTTCCTATTAAGTCCATTAATTCAAAAGGTCCCATTTTAAAAGCACCTGAACTTCTTATACTCTCATCAATAGTAGCAAAAGAAGCAAGACCTTCTTCATATACTCTTAAAGCTTCTGCATAAAATGGTCTAGCTATTCTGTTTACAATAAAACCAGGGCTAGATTTAACATAAACTGGCTTTTTACCCCATAAAGAAACTAAGTCATATATATTTTTAATAATGTTTTTATCACTTTGTAAACCTGATATAACTTCAACTAGTTTCATAATAGGAGCAGGATTAAAAAAATGAATACCTATTATATTTTGTGGTTTTTTTAATCCATTTGCAAGAGCTGAAATAGAAATTGATGAAGTATTAGAAGCTATAATAACATCTTCACAGATTTCTTCAAGTTCTTTGAATATTTTTTGTTTAATATCTTTATTTTCAATAATAGCTTCAATAATTAAATCACAAGAAGATAAATCTTTTATATTTATACTTGGTATTATATTTAAAAGTGTTGTATCTTTTTGTTCTTTGCTTATTTTGCCTTTTGATACTAAAGTATTTAAATCTTCTTCATTTGAGTTCATAGCGTTTTGTATCGCACCATCAAAATTATCATATAAAATTACTTTTTGACCAGATCTAGCTATTACTTGCGCAATACCTCTTCCCATAATACCAGCACCAACAATACCAATTAGTGAATTTGAATCTATTTTCATTTTATTTTCCTTGAAATAAAGGAGATCTTTTTTCTAAAAAAGATGCAACACCTTCCTTATAATCATTTGAATACCCAGCTTCTCTTTGTAAGTTTTTTTCTAATTCTAATTGCTCATTTAAGTTATTATTCATTGATTCATGTAAGGCTTTTTTTATTAAAGCTAAACCATATGTTGGGGCTTTAGAAAAATGAAGTGCTAATTTTTGCACTTCATCATCAATAGTATCTAATGTATAAACTCTTGATATTAATCCATATTCTAAAGCAGTCTTAGCACTTAGTTTATCTCCTAACATACATAACTCTTTTGCTCGTGCCATTCCTATTAGTCTTGGTAAAAAATAAGAATTTCCACTATCTGGAACAAGTCCAATTTTGCAAAATGCTTGTATAAAAGACACCTTTTCATGGGCTATTATAAAATCACACGCTAAAGCAATGCCAACACCTGCACCAGCAGCTACTCCATTTACTTTACAAATAACTGGTATTTGTAAATTATAAATGCTTTTTATTAAAGGATTATATTTCTCTTCAATAGACTCACCTAAATCAGGTCGTTTTGCTTCTTTTAATTTTTCAGATTGATTAGTAGAGTTATTAACTGATCTATCATTTAAATCTTGCCCTGCACAAAATGCTTTGCCCTCACCTGTAATTAGAAGAACTCTTATACTTTGATTTTTAGATATTTCTTTTAAACATTGTTTTAATTCTTTATGCATAAGTTCATTTAATGAATTAAAAACATCTGGTCTATTTAATGTTAATTTTGCTATTGTATTATTTAGTTCATATTTTATAGTTTCGTATGACATTATTTTCCTTTAAAATTTGCTTGTCTTTTTTGTTTAAATGCACTAATTCCTTCTTTTTTATCTTCTGTTGATAATATTCCAGAAAAAAGCATTTTTTCATATCTAAGAGAGGCTGTTAATTCACTTTCATAAGAATTCAAAACAGCACTTTTAATAGCTCGTATAGCTAAGGGAGATTTTTTTGCAATGATTTTTGCAATTTCTAAACTTTTTATTAAAGTAGTTTGTGGAGGAACTACAATAGATACTAAGTTTAGTTTCTGTGCTGTTTTTGCATCTATGAATTCACCTGTTAATAAAGCTAACATAGCATTTGATTTTCCTATTGCTTTAGTTAGTCTTTGTGTTCCTCCAGCTCCTGGAATAATACCTAGATTAATTTCTGGTTGAGCAAAAGAAGCAGTATCACCTGCAATAATGATATCACAAGTCATAGCTAATTCACAACCAGCACCTAAACAAAACCCATTAACACATGCAATAATAGGTTTATTATAATTTTTAATAATTTCCCAATAAGAAGTTCTTACATCAAAAAGAGAAGTATTTGTATCTTTTTCATCTAATTCATTAATATCTGCACCCGCTGCAAATACTTTTTCTGTCCCTTTTATAATTACACATCTTATATCTTCTGATGCTTCTAATAAAGATTTTGATATTTCTTTTAAAGTATTTGTTCTTAAAGCATTGTAAACTTCACTTCTATTAATACTAATTATAAGAATATTTTTATTTTCAATATTTGTTTTGATATCTTTAAAAATCATTTTTGTCCTTTACTTTGTATTTATATTGCAAAAAAACTAAAAAAATTGTAACAAATGTAATATTTAGTAAAGCTTAAAATATATACCC
>JADGEG010000198.1:0-826 GCA_016744485.1 Arcobacter sp.
GTTTTAACATTTTTAATACTTTTAATAAATTCTAGATGATATTCTTCAATATGGGAATTGATTATTTCAAAAATAATATCTTCTTTATTTTCAAAATACTCATAAATGGTTCCTTTTCCAATATTTGCACATTTTGCCAATTGAGATACCGTAAGTTTTTTTATACCTACTTCATAAAACAAATTAGTACACGAATAGGCTATTTCTTTTCTTTTTTGTATTTTATTTACAATCTTTGGCGACATATATTTTCCTTTAATAATAAAAGATTATATTTAGATATTATTTTTGACCAACTGTCGATTAAAATTAATTATAGAACACTTTAACTTTTATTTAGATAAAAAATAATATTAATTATTTAGAGTTCATTAAAATTAATATCAAACTTTAGATAAATGATAGTTATAGTTTATACACAAGTACATATTTGAAGTTATAGTTTTTAATCAAGATATTAATCTCTTATATTTTAAGTATTTCTTTACTTATGAAAATTTATTAAAGTAAAAAAAATTATTTCTTTAAAGAATTATTTGTTTCTTTTTTAATTTGATTTAATATATTTTCTATATTCTTATCTGGTTTTCTTTGTTCTTGTTTTAAGTTTTCTTCTTGGATATTTTTTACATCCAAGATATCTTTTTTATTTGTAGTAATGGAAAAAGTATCATTTAATAAAATATCATAATTTATATCAACAATACTTTTACTTATATGTCTTTGAGATATTAATATATTTTTGATTTTATCATCATTAGATGGTTTATTAAAATACTTTTGTCCTTTAATATCGCAAAAACTATTTATATACAAAAAACAACGC
>JADGEG010000198.1:836-3201 GCA_016744485.1 Arcobacter sp.
AAAAATAGTTTATTCTTTTCCAAAATATTTTATGTGAATTCTTATTTAAATATTTTACCTTATCATTTGCATTATAAACTCTTTTAGTATAAACCTTTGCAATTGTTTTATTATTTATTTCTTCAACATTTAAAAACCATGTATCTTCTTGTAATAAAGTAGTAAAAAAGTAATTACTAATATCTGTTTTTCTAGCAGTTAATAAATTTCTATACGAATTTAGTACAAATTTTTTATTTGTAAATATAAAAGTTTTTTTAGCTGCTTCCATTACTGCATCTTTTGAAATATTATAATATATAAAAGAAGAAACAAAAGAATCTTTTTTTATTTCAAGATTTGTTTTATACGAGCATCCTGTAATCATTAATATCAATAATAAATATTTTAACATTTTTTAATAACCTTATTTACAAATGGCATATGTACCTGATCTTTCTAATAAATCATAATCAGCATCAAGTTTAACATTTTCTGCAATTACTTCAATATTGTTTAACTCAGAATAAATTAATATACTTTTAACTTTATGTTTTTTTATCATATCAGAACTAAAATTATTAGTATAATCTTTAGCCATTCTCATAAAATCTATTGGTAAATTATTTAATTCTTGCAAAGGATATTCATCTATTTTATAACGTTTAATTAAAATTTTAGAACCTATTTTATTAATTTTTTTAACAAAATTTTCAAAAGACACTTTATTTAAACTTGCACTATAAGCAGTTACACTAAATACGATATATTGTTTAATAGAGATATTTTTATTCAAAAGTTCTTCTAGGTAATTCATAAACTCTACATTATCAATTGAAGAAAAAGATATATTAATAGCTATACAATACTTTTCTTTAAGATTATTTATATAAGTTATCGTTTTTTCTATCATTAGTTTATCAAAATTATCAACTTTATTAATGTCTTTTGCAATGGAAATGAAAGACCCAATTTCTATTTTATTATTTTCATTATCAAATAAGATAGCTTGTACTTCTTGCATTATTAATTTTTCTGGTTCATCAAATAAATAAGTTGATAAAGTAAAATTAATTTCAAAACTTCCATTAGTAATTATATTTACGACATTGTCATGTAATGTATCAAATAATGTATTTGATTCATTATTTATATAAAATGTATTATTTCCTTGTTTTTTTGTAATTTCTAAAGCTTTATAAGAAGATTTTAAAATAGATTCTACACTTCCATATATGTCAAATTTTGCTCCACCTATTAATACAATATTACCTGAAGTATCAAATATATCTTTAATTCCAAAATTAATATTTTTAATAATAAGTTCTAATATTTCTTTACAAGTATCAATATTATATTTTTTCATTATAATTGCAAAATCTGAACCGTAAAACCTGTATAACATAATATCAGTTTTACTATATTTATATATAGTATTTTTAACAATATTAATATATGTTTCAAGAAAACTATTTATATAATTGACATCATAATTTTGACTAAGTTGTGCTAAACAATCAACTTTAAGTACAAAAATAAAACCATTTTCTTCATTAATAAACATATATTTAATATCAAAATCAAAACTTTGTTTGTTTGCCAATCCTGTTACTTGATCAATTAATGCTTGTCTTTCAATAGTTTCTTTAGCAATATTTACTTCATTTTGTAAAGAAGAAAACTTTCCTGAAATTTTACTAATTTTTTTAGTTAATTCTTTTAATTCATCTCTTCCTTCAAAATTATGTTTGTTTAAAACTTCAAATTTATTATTATTTAAGTTATCTAAATAAGAATTTAAATATAAAATCGGTTCTGTCACATATTTTTTTAATACAAAAATGTGATAATAGTTTAAAATTATCAAAATTGGAAGAAATAATATTAATGTAAATAAAATAAGGTTAATAAATAAAGTATATAATTCATAAATCACGCTACTTGTATCTATACTATAAATTACATTAGCAAATTTAATATTTGATATATATAATTCTTTATGAATACTTTGAGTGTCAGGTTTAATAAAATATGTAAACCAAGAAGGTATTTGAAATTTACTTTTTATTAAAGATTTTGTTTGAATATTATTAAAGTTTAAATGAGCTAAATATTGTTTAATATACTCTTTTGTACGTATTTGATATTTAATGGGAATAGACTTTATGTTTGTTTTTTTATCTAATGGAATATATTTATATATTTCTAAATTAGAAACTTTATGAATTTTTCCATATTGTGCATCAATTGAAATATCTAAAATATTCCAAGTTTTTTCTTGAAAATTTTTAGTTTTTATAATAAGTGTATTTTTATTAAATAAAAATTGTTCATATTTAAAATCTATCTTAGTAATGAGTTCACTATTAAGATTATTATTTACATT
>JADGEG010000031.1 GCA_016744485.1 Arcobacter sp.
CATATAAATAATACAAATCCAATTTTAGATGAAAGTACAAAAGAATTTAAAGAATTAAGTTCACATGGAATAGAAATTTCTTATGATGGAATGAGCTTAGAAATTTAAATAAAAAAATATATAAGGAATAAATATGAATACAGTATTAAACAAAAAAGACTTTGAGACAAAATTAAGAAGTATGGGTTCTATGTATCATATTCATCATCCTTTTCATATAAGAATGTATGAGGGGAAGTGTACTAAAGAAGAAATTCAAGGATGGGTTGCAAATAGGTTTTATTATCAAACATCTATTCCTATTAAAGATGCTGCTATTATGTCAAATAATCCTCCAATTGACCATAGAAGAAAATGGATTACTAGAATTATGGATCATGATAGTACAGGTGGTGGAATTGAAGCATGGTTAGAATTAGGTGAGGCAGTTGGTTTAAAAAAAGAAAATTTAATATCACATAAATATCTTTTACCTTCTGTAAAATTTGCTGTTGATGCTTATATAAATTTTGCTAAACAATCTTCTTGGAGGGAAGCATCTATGAGTTCATTAACTGAGATGTTTGCCCCACAAATTCATCAACAAAGATTAAATACTTGGCCAAAACATTATCCATGGATAAAAACTGATGGTTTAAGGTATTTTCAAAAACGACTAAGTGAAGCTAGACGTGATGTAGAACATGGTTTAGCTATAACCTTAGAAGAATTTAATACAGTAGAACTACAAAATAAAGCATGTGAAATTTTACAATTTAAATTAGATATTTTATGGACAATTTGCGATGCTTTATATCTAGCTTATGAACTTAAGAGACCACCATATTTTAATATAAAGGATTGTAATGCAAGAAAAAAAATTATTACAGGTTAATAAAAATTTTCAATTACAATATGAAGATTCTCAAAAATGTTTTGTATTATTATATCCTGAGGGAATGGTACAGTTAAACAAAAGTGCAGGTGAGATTATGAACCTATGCACGGGAAAGTTTAATATGAATGAAATAATAGAACAATTAGAAGCAAAATTTAATGTAGAAAATCTAAAAAAAGATGTTCAGGCTTTTTTGCAAGAAGCACTAAATAGAAATTGGGTAATGTATAATGAATGAAATAAAACCACCTTTATGGCTATTGCTTGAATTAACTCATAAATGCCCACTAGAATGTTCTTATTGTTATAATCAACTAGATTTTGCAAAAACAAAAGATATTATGAATAAAGAAAAATGGTTTAAAGTAATGAGTGAAGCTAGAGCTTTAGGAGCAGTACAATTAGGTATTTCAGGAGGTGAGCCTTTATTAAATAAAGATTTAATCGAAATTGTAAAAAAAGCAAATGATTTAAAATTTTACACAAATCTTATTACTTCAGGCTTAGGTGCTGATATCTCAATATTGCAAAAACTAAAAGATGCAGGGCTTAAAACTATACAATTAGGCATACAATCCCACGAAGAAAATACGATGACTTTAATAACGAATAACAAAAGTGCATATAAAGACAAAATAGCTTTTGCAAAAGAAGTGAAAAGATTAGATATGCAGCTTATTGTAAATTCTTGTATTACAAGACAAAATATAGGTCAAATAAGTGATATTATTGATTTTTCTCATTCTTTAGGTGCAAATTATTTAGAAGTTGCAAACATACAATATTATGGTTGGGCTTTAGAAAACATTGAAGCACTTTTACCCACCCCTGCACAACTTAAATTAGCAAAAAAAGCCACAGATATTTATAGAGAAAAAAAAGAAGCTATGAAAGTATTTTTTGTAGTACCTGATTATTTTGAAACTAGACCAAAAGCATGTATGAACGGCTGGGCTAGTACCTTTTTAACTATAAATCCAGATGGCTTAGCCCTACCTTGCAATACAGCAAATACCCTACCCTTAGAGTTTCCAAATGTTCATGAAAGTTCTATAAAAGATATTTGGTATAACTCCTCAGCTTTTAATTATTTCAGAGGAAATAAATGGATGAACAAAACCTGTCGAACTTGTGATGAAAAAGAACAAGATTTTGGAGGTTGTAGATGTCAAGCTTATGCACTTACAAAAAACATGCACGAAACTGATCCAGTTTGTAATAAATCAAAGCATCATAATATCGTACAAGGTATTGTTAAAAATAGTTTAGAAGATATGAGTAAAACTGCCATTTATAGAAATAAGAAAAATTCTTTGAAGTTTATTAAAGATTTTTCTTAGTTTAGTTAAGATATTTTTTTAAAATATTTTCTTTTAATTCTTTTGCATTATTTATCACTTGTGTAGCTTCGCTTATTTTACTTTCTAATATTTCTATTTTTGAAATCATATCATCTTGTATAGCTTTTGATGGTGCTTTAATAATCATACCTTTTACTCTATTTGTAGAAGCACGATAAGTTCTTGAAAATTTAACTTCTTCTCCAGCTTTATTTAAAGCCCAAGTTAAATATTTCGGATGAATTTCATCATTTTTTATATTTATTACACCACAATGATCAGTTGGATAAAATGGCTTATTTTCTGGCATATGCCTAACCATCCAGTCACCATCTATACCCCATAAAACTGATGCGAAGCTAAAGTCTTTTATAAATTCTTTGTTTATATATCCAAAAATATCAAATACATTTGCACTATATATTGGTATTCCTGTTTTATCTTCACTAAGTTCTTTTTGTAAAATTCTTCTACCAATAAAAGCATTAAATACTTTTTCATCACTTAATTTAAAAGTTTTATTTGCTTTAGTTAATATATCTTGAAAATAATTATTTATACCTATCTTAGATTTTTCAATAATATTATTTGCCTTTAATACCTCATCATCTACTTCTTTACATTCTCTTACTATTTGTTCTTGAATTTTAAGAGGAGGAAGAGGGATTTTAATATTTCTAAAATCATTTTTTTGTAAATGTTTTAATCCAACTCCTTGAAATAAGTTTTCGTTTATATATTTAATAATAGATTGTAGATAATAATGTAAATATTCTATTTTTAAACTATTTGCAGTTTTAAAAGAATATGTATCTGTAGAATAAGAAGCTTTACCATCAAAAAAATAAACTATAGCATTACCTCCAGTTGATAAATATATATTTTTATTTTCAACTAAATAGCTATCATAATTATATATTTTAATTCCACTTGTAAAAAATTTATACTTTCCATCATTCTCTTTTACTTCTAAAACTTTAATTTTAGATTTTGGATTATCATTTATATAATCACCTAATTTTACTAAATCCCACTTACTTTCAACTTCAACTTTTTTACTAGGATTTAAACTCAAAGCCTTATTAAATTCACTTCTTGAAAAATCTAACATATCAACTAATCTAGCCTTAGAAACAAACTTTTCTAAGCTTTGAGGTATATTCACATCTGCATTAGAAAAGTTAGAAGAGATTAAAGTATTGATCTTGTTTTCATCTTTTTTATTAGATGGATTATAAAGAGGTATTTGTATTGTATTTATACTTCCACTATTATATTGAATGCCCTCATCTCCTTTTCTGCCACTCCATTCATACCCTAAAAACTTTTTATTTTCTTTTCCATCATTTGGAGCTTTTACGATGATGACTTCTTTTTTATTTAAACTAGCCATACAAAAATAATAAAGTTTATCTTCTTCCATAACTCTTATATATTTTTCAAGTGTAGTTTTTTTCTTATTTGCTACACTTGATTTATCATAGCTATTTTTATATTCTTTAAATATTTCTTGTGTGTATAAGTTTTCATTTTTTTCTTTTGATAAAAATGATTTATAAATTTCAAAATCAAGCTTACAGTGAGTACAATATTTTTCTAATAAATCTTTATTCTTAAACATATCATTTGTAGTAAAATCACCATTAAACCATGAAGCTACCATATATTTTAAATGCTTTTGTATATCAGGATTGTTATCTTTTCTTCTTAAAAAAAGTGTTACTGTATTTGTGCCAGTTTTTCCAAATGTACCACTTCCAAACTCTGCTATTGCTATTATGTCAAAGTATTTTATGATTATCTCTCTAGTTTTTACATAAGTATTTACATTATCACCCTTACTTAAAATAGAACTAGGTAATATTATACCTGCAACACCACCTGCTTTTAAAAGCTGTTTTGCACGTTCAACAAAAAAACACTCAATAGAGTTATTTACTGTATAACTTTTCTCTTCTATACTTGATGTAAGCTCAAACTCTTTTCTCTCTTCATTACTTAATGTTTCTAAAAAACCTTTTACACTATAAGGTGGGTTTGATACAAGAACTGAGAAACTATCATTTTGAATTTTTTCATCTTTACTTAAAGCATCATTGTAAACAATATTGATATCATCTTGTCCATACATAAATGAGCTAACTTTTGCTACTTTAGAAAGTCTATATTCTTTTTCTATTCCATAGATATTTATATACGAATCTTTTTGTATATGTAAAGCCACTTCATTTAAAAAGTGTCCTGCACCACAAGCATAGTCTATACTTTTTGGATTATCTTCTTCTTTTATGATGTCTTCAATTGGTAAAGAGTTTATTATAAATTTTACTATAGGTATAGGGGTAAAAAACTGTCCTTCAGATTGTTTAACACCTTGGTCTAAAAATCCTTCAAACATATCACCTAAAAACTGATGTTCTTCCTTCCCCCCTGTTAGTTTTATATCTTGAAGCATTTTTACTATTTTTAGTAAGACTTCAAAGTTTTGATGAAATAGCTTTTCATTATGAACTTGTAAAAATGAAAAATCACTATTTGTAAAAAACTTTTGTTCTTTAAATAATTTTTCAATAGTATCTTGTATGGAATTTGGACGACCTTTAAAAACACTAAAAGCTTTTTCTATCTCAGTATTTTTAATATAAGTTATTTCTTCATTTAAAAACTTTTCCATACCATCACGATATAGTTCTTGAAGTCTATCTTGAAGTAAGAAAGAGTCATCATAAGCGATACCTTTCCAATAAAATTTTAATTCCTTTTTACTATCTCTTCTGTTATTATCTTCATCAACTACTTTACATAAAAATAGATTCACAAGTATATCAAAAGCATTTTCACGACCTGAAATATTGTGTTGTCTTAAAATAGTAGCAAATTCATGATATTTGCCTTGTATATCTTTTGAACTAACTGCTTTTAAATCTTGTAGTGAGTATTTATCTTTACCTATTTTATAAGCTTGAGTATCTTCAAAAAGTCCTATAGTTGCATAATCTTTTTTATAAGTATTATACCATACTTCGTAAATTTCATCAGCTGTTGAAGCTTCTTTATAACTTTTTAATTCACTATTATTTTTAAGTAATATATCATTATCAACAAGACTTATAATGTAATAAGAAGATTTTATCTTTTCATCTAAAAAATCACTCATATATAGTGCCATAAATTTTGTTGTTCTTATTTGTTGAACATAAGAAAAAAGTTGAGTTGGTTTTACTTGTGTAGTTTTCCAGGCTTTTGTAAACTCAGCACCTGCTGTTTTACACTCAATAATTAAAAGTGCTTTATCGTCATTGTCTTTTATAAGTATATCTGCTCGTCCTCCACTTGCACCATGTCCTAATTGCCATTTTGGTTCTAGTTCTATATGTTTTGGATTGTAACCTTGTAGTAAAAGTCTATGTACACATTCAAATACAACAAAATTTTCTGCTTGTTTAAAATTACAAGTTTGTCTTTCATTTACGATAAAACCATCTGATTCAGGATATATTAAAGTTTCACTATCAAAATCAACTTTTAATGCAGTATTAAATTTATCATATTTTTTAATATAAATATTTTTGTTTTTCTTATTGTCAAACTTTAATGCTTCTAATACTTTTAGCAAATTATCTTTTTTTATCATTTATATCACTTATGTTTTTATATTATTCATTTTATAGTAAATATACTATCTAAATTTGTATTTGATTATTATTTATTTTACAATTTTTGAGTATTTAAGTGGTATTTTTAATACTTCTAAACTACCTTTAAGCAATTATCATATATAATTCGCGACTTAATTATCCAATAAAAAAGGACATCAAATATGAAAAGAACATATCAACCACATAATACTCCAAGAAAAAGAACTCATGGTTTTAGAATTAGAATGAAAACAAAAAATGGTCGAAAAGTCATTAAAGCACGAAGAGCTAAAGGAAGAAAAAGATTAGCTATTTAAGCAAAGAATATAGATTAAATAAATCAAAAGATTTTAATATCTTGTATAAAAGCGGTAAAAAGTGGCATACTCACTCTTTTGTCGCTTTTTTTATGCCTGAACACAAGTACTCTTTTGCTTTTGTAGCATCAAAAAAAGTAGGAAATGCAGTAAAAAGAAGCAAAGCCAAAGCAAGACTAAGAGCTATGCTTTTAACATACGATAACAAAATTAAATCTGGAAAATATATTTTTATAGTTAAAAATAATATATTTGATAAAAATGTTACTGAATTAAGAAGTGCTTTTAATTTTGCATTTAAAAGATTAGAATTATTTAAAAAATGAAAATGATATTTAAGTACCTTATACGAATATATCAACGCTACTTTAGCATACTTTCTTTTGGTTCATGTAGATATTATCCAACTTGTTCACAATATTCATTATGGCACTTTGATAATAATACACTTTTTAAGGCTATTTATTTTACAATTACACGCATACTAAAATGTAATCAATATTTTGCTGGTGGATTTGATTATCCTGTTATTACAAAATTTAAATTTAAAAATTTTAGTTTTAAAAAAATAAAAATAAAATACTGGTATATACCTCTTGAAAACGACAAATACATAGTAATAAAAAATAGGGAGTGGAAGAAATAAATGAATAACAATATGAATGAGAATGGTTTTATGCAAAAAAGAATGTTAGTAATGATGGTAATTGTTTTTGTATTCTTTATAGCTTATGAATTTTTAGTGCTTAAACCACAACAAAAAGAAAAAGAATTAAAAGTTAAACAAGAACAAAAATTAAATAAAAAGAATACACCAAGTGTAACTAGCATATCGAACAATTCAAATAATATTAATAAAGGTGCTATAGACATAAACAATTCAATAGATGCATTATCTTCTAAAACTGTTGGTACAAAAAATATAATAGTTAGTATTAAGACAAAAAGAAATATTATTCAAATAGATAACTTAGGGCGAATTGCTCAAGTTAGCTTACTCGATGTAAAATATAAAGATGAAAATAATAAACAAATTAAATTACTTGAATCAAAACAATTAAGACCATTAGAAGTAAGGTTCCAAAATGCTGATTTAAATGCTGAAGCTTTTAAAGTAAATTATGTTTCAAGACAAAAAAATGTTGATGCAAGCAGAAGTATTCAAAAATTAGTATTAACTCAAACATTAAAAGGAACAACTTTAACGAAAACATTTAAGTTTTATCCTAATGGTCATTATGATTTAAATGTTAAAACAACAAATAAAGCTAACTTTTTTATAACAAATGGTTTTAGACCAAATGTCTTAGTTGATATGTATGCTGATCATGGTGTTATTGTTAAATTAAGTGATGGAACTACAGAACTTACAAGTGATGAAGATTTAAGTAAAACTATATCTTATACTGGTGTCAAATTTGTATCAAGTTTTGATAGATATTATGCAAATGTTTTATTTAATATTAAAAGACCATTACAAGTTTCATTAATGCCAGATGAAGAAGATAACCCACAAGCCTTTATTCATGGAAATGATAATGTAAGTTTTAGTGGTTATTCAGGTCCTAAGAACTTTAAAGATTTAAAAGCTATAGATCCTGAACTAACTGATGTAATAGAATATGGATTTTTTACATTTTTAGCAAAACCTATGTTTTTATTTTTATCATTTTTACAAAGCTATATTGGTAACTGGGGTTGGACTATTGTATTTTTAACTATTTTTATTAAGCTTATATTATTTCCTTTATCATATAAAGGTATGGTATCTATGCAAAAGCTTAAAGATTTAGCACCAAAAATGAAAGATATACAAGCTAAATATAAAGATGATAAACAAAAACAATCAATGCATATGATGGAACTATATAAAAAACATGGTGCAAATCCTATGGGTGGATGTTTACCTTTAATTTTACAAATACCTGTATTCTTTGCAATTTATAGGGTCTTATTAAACTCTATTGAATTAAAAGGAGCAGAGTGGATCTTATGGATTGAAGATTTAGCAGAAATGGATCCATATTATGTATTACCTATTTTAATGGGTGTGTCAATGTTCGTACAACAAAAAATAACTCCAAATACTATGCAAGATGAAATGCAAAAGAAAATATTTCAATTTTTACCAATAATTTTTACTTTCTTTTTCTTATGGTTCCCAGCTGGTCTTACGCTATACTGGTTTGTTAATAATTTATTTACAATTGCACAACAATATTATATTAATACATTATTTGAAAAAAGAAGACAAACCAATAAATAAGGTTTATAATTATGAAAATCTTTGAAGCAAAAACACTAAAAGAAGCTTATGAGCAAGCAACAAAAGAATTTGCTTGTTCTATTACAGAATTTGATATAACAATAATACAAGAAGCCTCTAAGGGCTTCTTAGGTTTTGGTAAAAAAAACGCTCTTATAGAAGTTGTGTTAAAAAACGATAATAACAATAAATCTAAACATAAACAAACAACTTTATTAAAAAAGAAAAAAGATATAAAAATAAAAAATATATCAGAAAAAATAGAAAATACAAAAAAAACTTCTGAATTAAAAACTAACAATATAAAAAAAGAAAATGATAATACTCTTAATAAAGTTTCTACAATAAAAACAAATGAAAAAATTTTTGATAATTTTTATGATAAAGAAAAACAAAATAATCATATGAATACTCTTAAAATAAAAAACGATAAAGAAAAAATCATAGAAAAAGTACAATGTGGACTTCATTCAATGTTTAATAATTCATGTTATGATATAGAACAAATTAAAGTCGAATTTTATAATGAAGAAACATTATATATTGAATTTAATGGTAAAGACTCAGCTTTATTAATAGGGAAAGAAGGTTATAGGTATAAAGCCCTATCATACATATTATTTAATTGGATAAATAATAAATTCAATCTTATGCTAAGATTAGAAATAGCAGAATTTTTACAAAATCAAGAAAATGCTATTGATGAATATTTAGAACCAGTTATAAAAATAATACATGAAAAAGGTTTTTTTAAAACTAAATTATTAGATGGTATACTATTACATATTACACTAACAAGATTAAGAAAAGAATTTCCAAACAAATATATTGTAGTTAAAAAAAATGTCAAAGGTTCTCAATATATACTTGTTAATGAGTATAGAACTAAAGACAAATAATTTTGAGCGATGATACAATTGTAGCAATTGCTACAGCAAATGCAATAGGTTCTATATCTATTATTAGAGTGTCTGGTTCTAATGCTTTAAAAATAGCACTTAAAATTTCAAAAAAAAATAAATTACAAGCAAGACTAGCAACACTTAGTAGTCTTTATGATAGTGCAGATGAACTTATTGATGAATCTTTAATTTTATACTTCAAAGCTCCCCATTCTTTTACAGGTGAAGATATAGTTGAATTTCAATGTCATGGTGGTATTGTTATTACAAATATTATATTAAATGAAATTTTAAAACTAAATGCAAGACTTGCAAATGCAGGTGAGTTTTCAAAAAGAGCTTTTTTAAATAATAAAATTGATTTAAGTAAAGCAGAAGCAATATCAAAAATAATACAAGCAAGTAGCGAAGATGGTGTAAAATTAATAGCTAGACAATTAAAAGGTGAACTAAGTACTTTTGTAAATGAAATAAGAAATGATTTATTATATATTTTAGCATATACAGAAGTATCAATTGATTATGCAGAAGAAGATTTACCAAAAGATATTTTAGAACAAATAAATTCTAAAATAAAAACTACAATTACAAAACTTTCTTCTACTTTAGAAGCTAGTAAAAGACGTGAAGGTTTAATTGAAGGATTTAAAATATGTATTATTGGTAAACCAAATGTAGGTAAATCTTCTTTATTAAATAAGCTATTAAATTTTAATAGAGCAATAACAAGCCAAGTAGCAGGAACAACTAGAGATACTATTGAAGAGTTTATTAAAATCGGAACTTCTCTTATAAAAGTAGTTGACACTGCTGGTATTAGAAATTCAGATGATTTTATAGAACAATTAGGTATTAAAAAATCCCTTGAAGCAATAGAACAGTCTGATATTATTTTGGCTTTGTTTGATAATAATTCCTTATTTGATGAGGAAGATAAAAACATTTTAAGTTTATTAGAAAAAAACAAAGATAAACATATTATAAAAGTAATTAATAAAATTGATTTAGAAAATAAATTTGATATTTTAGATAAATCTAACATAAATCATTATATTAAACTATCAACAAAAAATGATATTAATCCTTTAATTAAACAAATACAAAATATTTTAGATATGAATTCTCAGACAAATGAAATGATACTAATTTCTAAAAGACAAGTTATTTCTGTAGAAGGAACATTAAACAATATTGAATTTTCTAAAAAACCATTGTCAAGAGGTGAATTAGAATTTTTTTCATATCATATTACACAAGCATTAGAGAATATTTCAAATATTACAAGACCTTATGATAATGAAGAAATGTTAGATTTAATGTTTGGTGAATTTTGCTTAGGAAAATAAATTTGCTTATTTGATGGCAGATAAGAAAAATAAAAAATATTTTTATCTTGCTACTTTCATGCTTTAAACATTTTATAGTATAATTATATTTAATATTAGGATTAGTAATGATAAAAATATTCTTATTTTGTATAGTCAATATCTGTGTTTTTGCAAGTGAACTTAAAATAAATATTTTGTATTTAGAACAAATCATAAAAAAACCACCTGTTTTATCAAATGTAATAGAAGAACCTAAAAATAGTGGATTAAGTGGGGCAAAACTTGCTATTAAAGATAGTAATAAAACGGCTAGATTTTTTAATCAAAAATATATTTTAAAAGAAATTGTATCAAAAGATGAAAAACATTTAATAAGAAGCTTTAAAAAATTTATCAAAAATGATAATTCTTATGTCTTATTAAATGTAAAAGATGAACTTTTAAAAAAACTAATTTCACATACTCTTGCAAGTAAAGCATTATTTATAAATGTAGCAAGTACTTCAAGCTTTTTACGTAAAAACATTTGTCAAGATAACTTACTTCATACAATAGCAAGTGATGCTATGTTATACGATGGTTTAGTACAGTTTTTGATAAAAAGAAACTGGAAAAAATGGCTTTTAATAAGCGGAACAAACAATAGAGATAGAAAAATACAACAAGCAATAAAAAGAGCAGCAAAAAGATTTGGAGGAGACATAATAGATGAAAAAACATGGAGCTCAAATAGTGATATAAGAAGAAAAGCACAAGATGAAATACCATCGTTTACACAAAGTAAAGATTATGATGTTGTTCTTGTGGCTGATTATTATGGAGATTTTGGAGAGAATATATATTTTAATACTTGGTTACCACGACCACTTGCAGGAACACAAGGTTTAAAACCTGTTACTTGGCATAAAGTTATTGAAGCTTGGGGTGCAGCACAGCTACAAAAAAGATTTGAAAAACTTACAAATAGATGGATGAATTCAAAAGACTATGCTTCTTGGGTAGCTATTAGAACTATAGTAAATGCTATTTCAAAAACAAAAACAACAAACTTAAGTTCTAATATAAAATTTATTTATTCAAAAGATTTTGATTTAGGCGCTTATAAAGGACGAAAACTAACATATAGAACCTTTAATGGTCAATTAAGACAGGCTATACCACTAGTTCATCCAAGAGCTTTGGTTTCAACTTCTCCTCAATTTGGTTTTTTACATCAAAAAACAGATCTCGATACTTTAGGTATCTCTAAATATGAAATGTCTTGTAAAAAATGAAAAGCATTTTTATAGTTTTTCTTTTGTGTGTATCGTTATTTGCTTATGAAAAAAAGCAAAACGATAGATACATAACTTATACTATAAATACATCTTACGATGATTTAATGTTTGCCTTATTAGATGAAGTTTCAGCTAGTGGTTTTGTTCTAGCATATCAAGCAAATATATCAAAAGGTTTAAATAATATATCAAAATTGTTAAAGAAAAAAAATGTATTTATAAATGCACGAAAAATAGGTTTTTGTAAAAGTTCTTTAAGTTTAAAAATGATGCAAGAAAATCCTAAAAATATGATGTTCTGTCCTTTATCTTTAGCCATATATGAACTTAAAAAAAATCATATTGTGATTTTATATCAAAAAATTGTTCCATTAAGAAAAAAAGATAAAGTAGTGCTTCAAATTAATAAAATAATTCCTAAGTTAATAGAAAATTTATTAGATGATATAGAAGATTATAAAAGTTTTTGAAAGAAAAAAATCATTTAAGATAATACAAAAGCAGTTTTCTGCTTTTGTTATTTAAATACATTTTGAATTAATTTGTAAATCAAATTTAATTGGAATATCTAACCAACCTTTGTTTAAGTGTCCAGCTACATTTTTATTTAAAATATTTAAAGCTTTATTTAAATTAAAATCAAGTGCATCAATAACACCCTTTGCTTTTATTTGATTCTTTGTTGACAGTTTATATTTCATCGGAATTATTTTTGATGTTTCATTTAAAGTGATTTTTATGTCTAAAGTCTTATCATATACTTTCACTATTTTAGCTTGAAGATTATTGTTTTTTAAATTACTAACAAAATATTTAATAATATTTGAAGTTTTGATCTTACTTTTAGCATCTATGTTTAGTAAATCTATACTTATACTTGTATTTTCTAAAAGTTTTTTAATACTAGGTGCATTCTTATTTGTGACATTTAATTTTATATCATTAAAATGTCCAGAAACACCAATTTTTGATAAGGTTTTAAATGATGTCCATTTGACATTCACATCATTTGTATTGAAACAAGAAGCATATAATGTTGGTGCAAGTAATAATGCACAAAATATTGAGGTTTTTACTATTTTTTTCATTTAAGTCCTTTGTTATAAAATTTATATATGAATTATAATATACACTTGTGTCTATTTTGTGTCTATAAAAAATCATTTGAAATAATATATCCTTGATTTTGAAGGTTATTTAAATAATGTTTGGGAAGTTTTTTTCTAATTTTTTTTATAAATTGACGTATTGAATGCTCACTATTAAAGTTTTGGGTTTCTAATATATATTCAATTTCCTCATAAGTAATAATTGATTTTTTACTTAAAAGAAGATTTAAAAATTTATCTTCTTTATAACTTAACTTATATACTTTATTATCATTAATAATCGATTTATTATTTTTATTAAAAATATAATTATTTGATAATTTAATTGATAAGTTAACTTGTTTTTTGTTTAAAAACTTTTGAAAAACTAAATTTAGTTTTGATTTTGTAATAGGTTTTATAATATATTTTAATAAATTAAGCTCAGTTGCTAATAGTACAAAGTCTAAATTTGTATATGCACTTATAATACAAATACAAGTTATATCATCTTGTCGTCTAATACTCTTTATTAATTCAAGACCTGATAATTTTGGCATTTTAATATCTGTAATGATAAGATCAGGTTTATATTGATTATAAATATGTAATGCCTCTACTCCATCATTTGCTAAATAAGTTTTTTTAAATAGGCATTCTAAAATTTCTTTTATCTCTTCTCTTAATCCTTTTTCATCTTCCGCAAATAAAACACTGTAATTATAAAGTTCTTGTATTTCTTTAGTTTTCATAAAAATATTATATAATATAAAATATTTAATTCAATAATAAAGTTGGAGGAATTGTATGAATTTCTTTTTAAAAAGCAAGATATTAATTTCTATTTGGTTGCTTTTTTTTGTTATCTTGATAAGTTTATTCATCTTAATCCCTTATATAACTGAGAAAAATATAATCGATTTAGTTATACAAAATAATAAACATATGGTAAATCAAATTAAATTAACAAGATCTTATTATGTACAAAATGTTGTAAAAGATATAGAAAACAATAATTATGATATCACTTTTGATTCACAGCATAAAAATGATAATAAAAAGTTACCTCTTCCTGCTACGATGATACATGAATTAGGAGATATTTTTAGCAAAGAAGGAGATTATAAATATAAAACATATAGTAAATTTCCTTTTAAGAATAGATTAAATAGAGTTTTGTCAAAAAATGATAAAAAAACTTTAGAAGAAATTAAAAAATCAAATGGTGTATAAGTATCAAGAGCTTATATTAAAAATAAACCTATCTTAAAAGTTGCTATTGCAGATTATATGAGTGAAGCTTCTTGTGTAAAGTGCCATAATAATCATATAGATAAAACTTGGGAGAATGATAAGTGGAGCTTAGGCGACATTAGAGGTGTTATAGAAATAACTACATCTTTAGATAAGCCATTTGGACAAATTATGAAAATGAGAAACGATATTTTATTTGTTGTTGGAGTATTATTTATGTTATTTATTTTATATTATTCTTATAAATTAATAAGAAGGGAAGATGAATTATTAGAAATGGCTGATTTATTAGATAAAAAGGTTCAAATAGAAATCATTAAAAATAAGGAAAAAGACCAGTTATTAATGCAAAAAACAAAATTAAGTTCAATGGGTGAAATGATTAATGCAATCGCTCATCAATGGAGACAACCAATATCGGAATTATCTTCTATACTTATTAATATTGATTTAAAGTACCGTTTAAATAAAATTAATTCACAATTTATGAATACAAAGATTAAAAAAGCAGAACATATTTTAGAATATATGTCTGAAACTATTGAAG
>JADGEG010000032.1 GCA_016744485.1 Arcobacter sp.
AAAACACTCCATCATTTTCTATAAATTTTATAATTGAGTCTTTACAAACAAGTATTAAAAAAGGCATTTTATGAGTTTTGTTTCTATAATAATTATTATTGTGAATATACTTTTAGCTGTCATATTAGCAGTAGGAACAACACCTATTATGGTTTGGTGGGAAAGAAGAGTTGCTGGTCTAATTCAAGATAGAACAGGACCAAATAGAGCTTCAGTAGGAGGAATTCGTTTAGGTGGATTAATTCAAAGTTTTGCTGATATGCTTAAACTTGTATTTAAAGAAGATTTTACCCCTTCACATATTAGATATAAATTTTTCTTTACTATTGCACCTGCTATAGTCTTTATGTGTTCATTTTTAACTTTTGCAGTAATTCCTTTTGCAGATGTTTTAATTATAAATGATGTTTCATATATAATGCAAGCAATACCAACACACTTGGGAATAATGTGGTTTTTAGCATATGCTGGACTTGCTACGTATGGTATTATTTTAGGTGGTTATGCATCTCAAAGTAAATATGGACTTTTAGGATCAATTAGAGCAGCTGCTCAAGTTATATCATATGAAGCAGCAATGGCTTTAGCAATTATATCTATGTTGTTATCTTATGGTTCAATACATTTAACACATATGGTTCAAGCACAAGCTGGTGTTATATTTGGATTTATTCCTGCTTGGGGAATTTTTATTCAACCACTTGCAGCAATTATATTTATAGTTTGTGCTTTTGCTGAAACAAATAGAGCCCCTTTTGATATAGCTGAGGGTGAAAGTGAGATAGTTGCAGGTTACCATACTGAATATTCAGCTATGAGATTTGGTTTGTTTCAAGTTGGTGAATATGCTGCTATGAGTGCATCATCAGCAATTATCGTGACTTTGTTTTTTGGTGGATTTCAAATACCTTGGCTTGATACACAAGATTTGCAAAATAATATCACTTATATTATTTATGCTATTTTGGCAATATTACTAATAAGTGTATTTTTTCTTACTAAATGGATGAAAAAAAATTACATATGGAAAGATAAAAAAGATTTAAGATTTAAAGAAGGAAATATTTTAATAAAAGCTTTTTGGAGTATAACTATACTTGTTATGGCTATTTTGTGTTTTTATTTATTTTTAGGTTTAGGTGAAAATGAAACAAATATTATTACTGCTGTAATACAAATTTCAACTTTTTTAATTAAGTTTTTTATGATGAATTTTGTATTTATTTGGGTTAGATGGACTTTGCTAAGATTTAGATATGACCAACTTCAAATGTTAGGCTGGAAAGTTTTATTGCCCTTATCTCTTTTAAATATTATTGTAACTGCAACATTCATTGTTGTAAAAGGAGTATAAGATGGGAATAAAAATTGTTCCTAGACATGGTCAGTCTTTAAAAGATAAATTATATCTTCCTGCTATATTTGGAGGTATGAAAACAACATTTTCTCATTTTAGTAAAAATTTACGAAATATGGATAATGTAAAAACAATGCAATACCCAGAAGTTCAACCAGATGATATTACCTCAAGATATAGAGGTGTTCATAGACTTACTAAATGGGAAGATGAGAGTGAAAAATGTGTTGCTTGTTACATGTGTGCAACAGCGTGTCCAGCTGATTGTATTTTCATTGAAGCACAAGAACGATTTGATGGCAAAGCAGAAAAAAGACCAAAAGAATTTAAAATTGATTTATTAGAGTGTGTATATTGTAGTTATTGTGTACAAGCTTGTCCTTGTGATGCAATTAGGATGGATACAGGCATTTTTTCTTTAACTGGTTCTTCAAGGGAAGAATTTGTTTTAGATAAAAAACAACTTATGGCAAATGAGCAATCAAAAGGCTTTTTAAAGGATGATAAGCATGGTTGATATTATATTTGTAGGGCTTAGTGCATTTGCAATAATTGGTGCTATTATTATGTTGTTTTATAAAAATCCTATGTATAGTGCCTTGGGTTTATTAGTTTCTATGTTAAGTGTGGCAGGATTGTTTGCCCTTCTTAATGCTACTTTTTTATTTATGGTTCAAATTATTGTTTATGCAGGAGCTGTTTTAACACTAGTATTATTTATATTAATGTTCTTAAACATACAAGAAGATAAATTACCCAAAGAGCCACAAAAAAATATGCTTATTATTATTGGTGCTATTATTATGATTCCTTTTAATATTGTAATTTTAAAAGCTGTATCACAATTACCAAATTCTAATATGAGTATAATCAAAGGAACATTTGGAGATATAAAACCAATTGGTATCCAACTTTATAATAATTGGATCGTAGCTTTTGAGCTAATTTCCATTTTATTACTTGTAGCTTTAATTGGTGCAGTTGTTTTAGCAAAAAGAAGAAAAACTAAAAGGAAAACTTCATGATTTCTTTAACATCTTTTGCTTTTGTTTCTATGATGCTTTTTTCAATTGGAACTATTGGAGTTATTTCAAGAAGAAATATTTTTGTTATATATATGTCAATTGAATTAATGTTAAATGGTGTTAATTTATTTTTAGTTACATTTGCAAGATATCATTTTAATATGGATCCTCAAATTATAACGGTCATGGTAATTGCAATAGCTGCAGCTGAAGCAGCTATATTTTTATCTATTATAATACTTTTATATCGTTCTAAAAAATCTCTTGATGCTGATATTTTTACCTCATTAACACAAACACAAGGGGATATAAAGTGAATAATTCTTTAATCGTATGGATTATTTTAGCTCCATTATTAGGAGCTATTTTAAACACAGGCTTTTACTTTTACCATATCAAACACAAAGCTGTTTCACAATTAACATTTTCAATCATTGGTATAGGAAGCCCCCTAATTGCCTTTTTAATTACTTTAAGTATTTTTTTAGATATGAATGAAACGAATACAATTTATACTCAAACTTTATTTACTTGGTTAGAAATAGATAAATTACATATTTCAATGAGTTTTCTAGCAGATAAACTGTCTATTTTTATGTCAATGTTCATAAGTTTTGTGGGTTTATTAATTCATATTTATGCAATTGGTTATATGAAAGGTGATAAAGGTTTTGGTAAGTTCTTTGCTTATTTTAATTTATTTTTAGCTTCTATGTTAATTTTAGTACTTGCAAATAATCCAATTATTTTATTTATTGGTTGGGAAGGTGTTGGATTATGTTCTTATTTATTAATTTCATTTTATTATTCAAATAAAGAAAATGTAATTGCAGGGAATAAGGCTTTTATCGTAAATAGAATAGGAGATTTTGGTTTTTTATTAGGCATTGTTACTTTATTTTTTGCTTTAGGAGAAGTGAATTTAAACTTTACATCACTTCAAGAAAATATAAATAATGCAAACCATGATTTATTAGTAGTATCAGGTATTTTATTATTTATTGGAGCCATGGGTAAATCAGCACAAATACCTTTATATATATGGCTACCAGATGCAATGGCAGGACCTACTCCAATTTCTGCACTAATTCATGCAGCAACAATGGTAACAGCTGGTGTTTACATGGTAGCAAGATTTCATTTTTTATATTCAAGTATTGAAGAAGTTGGCTTATTTATAGCTTATCTTGGTGCATTTACTGCACTTTTTGCCGCTATTATTGCTACAAAACAACAAGATATAAAAAAAATACTTGCTTATTCAACAATGAGTCAATTAGGTTACATGTTTATGGCTGTTGGTTTGGGTTTTTATAGTTCAGGTTTATTTCATGTTTTTACTCATGCTTTTTTTAAAGCTATGTTATTTATGGGTGCTGGTGGGATTATTATTGCTTTACATCACGAACAAAATATTTTTAAAATTGCACAAAAAAGAGTTCAATTACCTATTATTGCATTTACATTTTTAATAGGAGTTATAGCTATATCTGGTATTCCTCCATTTTCTGGATTCTTTTCTAAAGATGCCATTTTAGCATCAGCTTTTCAAGAAGGAGAGTATATTATATGGTCTATAGGATTATTTACTGCATTTTTAACGGCTTTTTACATGTTTAGATTATATTTTATTCTTTTTGTTGCACCAAATAAAAAAATAAATCAATATGTGTATACATCAAAAACAATTACTATTCCTTTACTTATATTAGCAATTGGTGCTTTTGGAGCTGGTTTTTTAAACTTTCCTAGTATATTTGGAGGTGAGCATTTTATTGATACTTGGTTGGAACAATTAAACTCTAAACAAATTCATATGTCCCACACAAGCGAATGGATACTAATGATTTTATCTGTTTGTATAGCAGGTGCTGGTATTTATACTGCTTATCAAAAATATGCAAACTATGATATATTTAATCCTGAAAAACAAGATGGATTAATTGAAAATAAATTTTATGTTGATGAATTTTTTGATAAGTATTTTGTTCAAAAAAGTAAACATTTATCTACTTTTATTGCTAATATACTTGATACCAAAATTATTGATAAGTTAATTATGAGTGCATCTTCTAATTTTATATTTTTAGGAGAAAAAATAGCACTTTTACAAAATGCTAATGTTCGATTTTATGCATTATTTATGCTTGCAGGAATGAGTTGTATGTTTATTTATTTATATTTTTCTTTAGGACTATAATATGAGTGCTGATTCTTTATCTTTTATAATCTTTTTGCCAGCTCTTATTGCTTTTATACTTATGATAAGTACAAAACATGTAGAAACAGTAAGAAATATTTCTTTTATTACCACACTTATTATATTATCACTTGTATTAAAAATTTATATTGAATTTGAACCAAGTGCAAGAATGCAATTTGTTACAAATATTCCATGGATTGATTCATATGGTATAAACTATTATATTGGAGTTGATGGTTTCTCCCTTACAATTTTAATGATGATAGCTATATTAATTCCAACTTTATATTTATATTTATGGGAAGGAAGAACAAAAGCTTATTGGTTAAATCTTCTTTTAGTTCAAACAGGAGTAACAGGAACACTTTTATCTCTTGATATAATTTTATTTTACTTTTTTTGGGAAATTATGCTGCTACCAGTTTTTATATTAATAGGTATTTTTGGTTATGGAAATAAAATATTTACAACTATAAAAGTAACAGTTTTTACAATGGCAGGATCCTTGCTTATGTTTATAGCTATTTTGTATTTAGGTGTTGGATATAAAAATGAATTTGGTGTTTGGTCTTTCCAATACACTAATTTAATGCAAATTACGATATTTACTTATACCGAAAAACTACTTATGTTTTTTGCTTTTGTAAGTGCTTTTGCTATTAAAATTCCATTATTTCCATTACATACTTGGATTATGGATACATATAAAAATGCTCCAACGGGAGCAGTATTTTTATTGTCTTCTATTATGGCAAAATTAGGAATTTATGCAATTGTACGATTTATGATTCCATTTTTTCCTGATATTTATGTTGAATTTTCTACATGGTTTGTATTTATTGGTTTGTTTGGTTTAATATATTTTGGTATTGCTGCACTTATGCAAGATGATATTAAAAGAATGTTTGCTTACTCTTCAGCCTCACATTTATCTTTTATAGCTGCTGGAATATTTTCACTTAATGCTTATGGAATTAATGGAGCATTATACTTAATGATAGCACATGCAATTGCCACAGGAGGATTGTTTTTACTAATTGGTTTAATTCAAAGAGAAACAGGATTTAAAACAATTAAAGACTTAGGTGGTATTGCAAAAAGTGCTCCAATTTTAACTTTTGTTTTTGCCATAATGTTATTTGCAAATATAGGTTTACCTGGAACTAATGGATTTGTATCAGAATTATTAATTATTTTTGGTATATTTGAATTTAATAATAATTTAGGATATATTGCTGTATTAACTGTTATTATAGGAGCTTCATATATGTTGTGGATGTTTCAAAGAGCAATTTTGCAAGAAAGACCACAAGGAGTATTAAAAATTAGAGATTTAAAAATGAAAGAAATTTTAGGAATTAGTCCATGGATTATTTTAATTTTTCTAATGGGGATTTATCCTGATATATTTATAAATAAATTTGAACCAAGCGTAACATATTTTTTAAATGACATATTGCAAATTGGAGTTAACAAATGAGTGATTTTTTATACTTAGTACCTACTTTATTAATACTAAGTCTAGCTGTTATTATGATGCTAATGAGTATGTATGATAAATATTCAAGTAAAGATTATATAATAATTTCTTCTTTAACTTTAATACTTGCATTAGGATTTTCATTATACACATTTACTGGTTCATATTCTGTAAGACCATTTAATGATATTTTTAATGATGTGCTAATATTTGACACTTTTTCAAACTTTTTCCATATTTTATTAATAATGGGAACCTTATTAACTTTATTAATTGGTGAGCATTATTATCAAAAAAGAACTTACTTTAAAGGTGAATTTTTTTCTATTTTAATGTTTGCCTTATTTGGTATGATGGTATTAGCTAATTCAAATGAACTAATAACAGCATATATTGCTTTAGAAATAGCCTCATTTGCTGTTTATGTAATGGTAGCATTTAATACAGAAGATAAGCTTAGAATTGAAGCAGTATTCAAATATCTTGTTTTAGGTTCATTTATAGGTGCATTTTATTTATTAGGTGTAGTTTTAATATATGGAGCAACACAAAGTACAAATTTAAGTGAAATTGCTTTATTTATATCTTCGTATGATACAAGTGAATTAAGTTTAGTTTATATTGGAATTACATTAATTTTATTTATTTTCTTATTTAAAATTGCTGCTTTTCCATTCCAATCTTGGGTGCTTGATGTTTATCGAGGTGCACCTATGATTATTACAGCTTATATGGCATCTACATTTAAAATAGCTATTTTTTCATTTTTTTTAAGAGCAATACTTCAAGACTTTATACCTATCATTAATTTTTGGGATAATGTTTTTTATTTTATAATTATATGTACTTTACTGTATGGTACTTGGTTAGCAATAAATCAAAATATTATAAAAAGAATGTTAGCAGCTTCTTCAATTGTGCATACAGGTTATGTATTAATAGCTTTTATTTCTCTTGGACAAAATATAGCTAGTGCTTATTCAATTATGTTTTATTTGATTGCTTATTTATTTTCAGCACTTGGTTCTTTTGGGATTATTTCTCATATTATTTCTGAAACAAAAGTTAGAGTTACTTATGATGACTTCAAAGGTTTAGGACACGAAAGACCTTTTTTAGCTGCAATGATGACAATTTTTTTATTCTCTCTTGCGGGAATTCCTTCAACTATTGGTTTTATGGGAAAATTTTATGTATTTACTGAAGCAATTAATGCAGGATATGCTAGTTTAGCTATATTAGCTATATTTGCAACTTTTATATCAATTTATTATTATTTTAAATTAATTGCTGTTATGTATTTTTATCCTGCACCTTTGTATTGTAGTATTGAAGGGTTTAATGATAAAAGAATTTCAACTTATGCTATAGCATTTTTAGCAATTTTAACTATTCTTGGTGGAATTGGTTCTGCTGTTGTATTTTTTGTACCTATTTTAAATATAGATACACTCATAGATATCACAAAAATATCAGTACAATCTTTGTTTATTAAAAATTAAAATTATGCTCAATTATTGTACATAGTGCTTATTTTATCAAATAAAAATATAAGCATATTTTAGTTAACATATATAAAATTATCTTATAAAAAAGGATGTAAAATGAGTGACCTACTTGAGGGTTATTTGGGTAAAACAGTTGAACGAAAAAAAAGTAGAACACCTGCTAAACTTGATTATATACAAAGTGCCACAGGATTAATTTTAGGCTTATTTATGTGGGGACATATGTTATTAGTGTCATCAATTTTAATTTCTAAAGACTTTATGTATACTATAACAAAACTATTAGAGGGTAGTTTTATTTTTGAAGGTGGAAATCCTTTACTTGTAACCATTGCAGCAATTGTCATATTTGTAATTTTTATTGTACATGCGGCAATGGGTTTGCGAAAATTACCTGCAAATTATAAACAATATCAAGTTATGAAAGCTCATGCAAACTATATGAATCATGAAGATACAAAATTATGGTTTATTCAAGCTTTTACAGGTTTTGCTATGTTCTTTTTAGGTTCAATTCATTTATACATTATCATGACAAATTCAGATGCAATTGGTCCATATGCAAGTGCAGATAGAGTATGGTCAAATTGGATGTGGCCTTTATATATTCTTTTATTATTAGCAGTTGAGTTTCATGGAACAATTGGACTTTATAGACTATGTATTAAGTGGGGTTGGTTTGATGGAGATGACCCAAAAGCAAATAGAATCAAACTTAAGAAAATTAAAAAAGGTCTTACTTGGTTTTTTCTTATTTTAGGTTTTACAACATTAGTGGCTTATATGAAAATAGGAATGGATCATGCAAATGCTGGTAAAGTTGGTGAAAGATATCAACCAAGTGCAAAAGTTATTCAAATAAAAATAGCACAAGGGAGATTAGTATAATGAAAATTACTTATTGTGATGCTTTAGTTATTGGTGGAGGATTAGCTGGGCTAAGAGCAGCAGTTGCTGCTCAAAAAAAAGGTTTGAATACTATTGTTTTATCCTTAGTCCCTGTTAAAAGATCTCATAGTGCCGCTGCACAAGGAGGAATGCAAGCATCTTTAGGAAATTCTAAGATGTCTCAAGGTGATAATGAAGATTTACACTTTGCTGATACAGTCAAAGGAAGTGATTGGGGTTGTGATCAAGAAGTAGCACGTATGTTTGTTCACACTGCTCCTAAAGCAATACGGGAGTTAGCTTCTTGGGGAGTTCCTTGGACAAGAGTGCGTGAGGGTTCAAGAGAAGCAGTTATAAATGCTAAAAAAACGACTATAACTGAAGATGCCAATGTCCATGGTTTGATAACTTCAAGAGATTTTGGAGGGACTAAAAAATGGAGAACTTGTTATACTGCTGATGCTACTGGACATACTATGTTATTTGGAGTTGCTAATGAAGCTTTAAAAATAAATGTAGATATAAGAGACAGAAAAGAAGCAATTTCACTTATTCATGAAAACAATCGTTGTTATGGTTCAATTGTACGAGATTTAATTACAGGTGAACTTGAAGCATATGTTTCAAAAGGTACTTGTATTGCTACTGGTGGTTATGGAAGAGTCTTTAAACAAACCACAAATGCAGTTATTTGTGAAGGAATTGGAGCAGCAATTGCACTTGAAACTGGAGTTGCCACTTTAGGAAATATGGAAGCAGTACAATTCCACCCAACACCAATAGTACCATCTGGTATTTTATTAACAGAGGGTTGTAGAGGTGATGGGGGAATTTTAAGAGATGTCGATGGACATAGATTTATGCCAGATTATGAACCTGAGAAAAAAGAATTAGCATCAAGAGATGTCGTTTCTAGAAGAATGATTGAACATATTCGAAATGGTAAAGGAGTACCCTCTCCTTATGGTGATCATATTTGGTTAGATATTTCTATTTTAGGTAGAGAACATATTGAAAAAAACTTAAGAGATGTACAAGAAATTTGTCAAATTTTCAATGGAATAGATCCAGCTGATGAAGGTAAACAAGGATGGGCTCCAGTATTACCAATGCAACATTATTCAATGGGTGGAATTCGTACTAAAAAAACAGGTGAATCTCAAAAACTATCTGGTCTTTTTGCCTGTGGAGAAGTGTCTTGTTGGGATATGCATGGCTTTAATAGACTTGGAGGAAATAGTGTTTCTGAAACTGTAGTTGCTGGTATGATTATTGGAAATTATTTTGCCGATTATTGTTTAGAAAATGATATTACAATAGGAACTCATGGCATTCAAAAAGCTCTTGATACTCAAGATAATTATCTTAATGAAATTTTAGCTTATGATGGGAAAGAAGATATTTTTAAAATAAAAAATACTATGCAAAAATTAATGGATGAAAAAGTTGGTATTTTTAGAGATGGTGTTAAATTAGAACAAGCTGTTAATGAGCTTGAAGATTTATTGAAAAAAACAAAAGAAATTTCTATTAAATCAAAACAAAGATCTGGAAACCCTGAGCTTGAAGAAGCATATAGAGTTCCTAAAATGCTTAAAATTGCTTTATGTGTTGCAAGAGGTGCTGAAAAAAGAACAGAATCAAGAGGAGCTCACTATAGAGAAGACTTTTTAAAAAGAGACGATGCTTCTTGGTTAAAACGAACATTAACTAAATGGGCAAGTCCAACAGATACACTTCCTACAATTACATATGAAGATATTAATATTATGAATATGGAAATGCCTCCTGCATTTAGAGGTTATGGTGCAAAAGGCATGATTATTGAGAATGAATTAAGTGCAAAAAGACAAGAAGAAGTTGATGAACTAACAGAAAAAATGAAAAATGATGGTAAAAATAGACATGATATTCAAGATAAATTAATGTCTTTTGATTTACCCATGAATTATAAAGAATTAAATGAAAGAGTAGGAGATAAATCATGAGTATTGCAAAAGGTAGAGAAGTAATTATATCCGTGCTTAAATTTAATCCAAGATCAAAAATCTCAAAACCTCATTTTGTAGATTATAAACTTGAGGAAACTCCAGGTATGACATTGTTCATAGCTTTAACACACATAAGAGAAAACTTTGATCCTGATTTATCTTTTGATTTTGTTTGTCGTGCAGGAATTTGTGGTTCCTGTGGTATGGTAGTAAATGGTAAACCAGCACTTGCTTGTAGAACCTTAATAGCAAATTATCCAGATGGTAAATTAACTTTAATGCCAATGCCTGCATTTGAGCTTATAAAAGATTTATCTGTAAATACTGGTCGTTGGATGGACGATATGAGTAAAAGAGTTGAATCATGGATTGTTACAAGTAAAGAAGTTGATATAAGTAAAATAGAAGAAAAAGTAGATCCTGATATTGCAGACCAAACTTTTGAACTTGATCGTTGTATTGAGTGTGGTATTTGTGTGGCATCTTGTGGAACGAAACTAATGCGTCCTAATTTTGTAGGTCCTGTTGGACTTAATAGAGTTGCACGTTTTGAAATAGATCCTCACGATGAGAGAACAGCTGATGATTTTTATGAATTAGTTGGTGATGATGATGGAATTTTTGGCTGTATGTCATTATTAGCTTGTGAAGATCATTGCCCAAAACATTTACCATTACAAAATAAGATTGCATATTTACGAAGAAAATTAGTAGCACTTAGATAATATATAATTTAAATTAGTAATAAAAAAGTTAATTACTCTTGTAATTAACTTTTTGTTTGTATTTATGCATTGTATAGTATTTAATTAAATTTTCACATTGGAGATTATATTTGAGTTTAGCAAATGATTATTTTTTATTATATCATGGTAAAGAATTTAAAAATGATATAAAATTTACTATATTAAAAGATAAACACGATAAAGTTTCAGATGATTTTTTTTATATTCTTTCGTTAATATTAAGCATTACAAGAAAAAACTATGACAAAATTTTTAGCTTAAATTCTTTTACAATATTATTAAAAATAATAACAAATCAGGATATTAAAAGTTTACAAGACTTAAATATTTTACAATATTGTTTAATTGAAAATATAAGTTCAAAAATACAAAAAAATGAAATCACCAAACTACATAATGCCTTTGAATATTTAAAAAATAGGAAAATTCTTTTAGAATCTAATTATGATAAACTAATATCTTTATTTGATCCAAAAGAGTTAAATGTTTATCAAGAGATTGATTTTAAAGATGAGCTAAATATAGAAAATACCTTAGGATTTCAAGATACAAAAAAAGAACTTGAATATCTCATCTTAGAATTAAAAGATTTGTTTTCTTCACAAAATTATATTAAAGACTTAAAACAAACATATAAATACTTAAATAATCAAAAATTTTCCATAGGAATAACTGGAGTTATGAATGCTGGAAAATCTACATTATTAAATGCTTTAATGGGGCAAGAGCTTTTAGGAAGTTCTGTAGTTCCTGAAACTGCAAATTTAACTATTATTAAATATGCAAAAAAACAAAGTGCTAAAGTGTTTTATTGGAATAAAGAACAATGGGCAAAAATAGAAAAAAATGCTAAAAACATTTCTTCTATTCAAGAATTTGTAAAAGAAACAAAAGAAATATTTAAAAATAATTTAGACTCTATTATACAAGAAGAATCATATTGTGAAGATATTGATATTTATAATTTATCATCTTATACATCAGCTAAAAATAGTAATAAAAAATGTAACTTAGTTAAATATATAGAACTAGAATCTAATTTATCTTTTTTAAGTAATGGTATAGAAATAGTAGATACTCCAGGACTTGATGATCCTGTAATTCAACGAGAAGAAATAACTAAAGAATATATAGCCAAATGTGATTTATTACTTCATTTAATGAATGTAAGTCAAAGTGCAACTTTAAAAGATGTAGAATTCATAATTGATGCAATTTTATATCAAAATATTACAAAACTATTGATAGTAATTACAAGAGCTGATAGCGTTTCAAAAAAAGAATTAAAAGAAGTTATTTCTTATACAAAATCTTCAATAAAAGCACAATTGCAAGCAAGTAATAAAGATAATAAATTAGATTTTATTTTACAAAGTATAAAATTTATTCCAATATCTGGAAAAATGGCACTTTATCATAGAATAGGTAAAAGCCAAGAAGCTATTAATTTAGGGTACCCTTTAGAAGAAACAGGTATTTTGGATATTGAAGAATACTTAAATGAAACTTTATTTAGTAAAACTTCATCAAAATGTGACCTTATTATTAAAAGTTCAAAAACTAAAATATCAAAAATAATTAAAAAAGAATTAGATTCATTACATTATGAACTTATTTTATTAGCAAAAAACAAAGAAGAATTAAAACAAAATTTAATTGACTTTGAAGAAGATAAAAATAAGAAAAATAAAATCTTTGCTAATATGAATAGAGATATTACAGTTTACAAATTAGATTGTGAGGAATATGTAATAAAACTTCAAACATTTTTAGATAATGAACTTATTGATTTACAAAATATTATAAAACAAAGAGTTTTTAGCGATGTTCGTTATAGCTTTGAAAAAACAAAACAAAAACCAAAGGCTTCTAGAATTAGAATTATCATACAGACAGCTATTAATGATGGTATCATTGATATAATAAGAGATTTTAGATATAAATTTATCAAAAAATCTCAAAATATTGGAGAAATTTGTGAACAAAAGTATCAAGAATATGGATTTACACTTGGACATAAAAATGATAACTTTGATGCACTTAGTTTTTTTCAAGATGATTTAAAAAATGGTTTTTTAACATCTTCTAATGAAGTATTAATATCTAAAATTATATACGAAGTTTCAAAAAGTAAAAGTAAGGCATTAAATGAATTTGATTTAAAAATTCAAGTTTGTATAAAAGATGAATTTAAAAATATAGATTCTCATGTAAAAACAAAAGCAAATACATTATCTATGCTTTTAATAAAAAAATTCTTTAATAAACTTGCAGAACCTTTAAAAACTTTTGAAGAACAAGTATTAAATGATGAGCAAATATTACAAAAACAATTAGATTTATTTGACAATAATGAAATAAATAAAGAAACATTAAAATTAAAAGTACATCAAAAAATAAAAAAATTAGAAGTAATTAATACAGGTCTTCTTTTATGAAAATACTAAATGATTTTATAAAAGAATATCATAAAGAATATTCTTTAAAACAAACTACTTATGAAAAAAGTCTAATAGGAGATATAAAAAAAATAATTGATAGATTACTAAATGAAAAATTTTTACCATCTTTCCAATTAGAATCAATTTTAAATAAACAATTAAGACGTGCAAGATATCCTATGGAAGTAGCTATCATTGGTCAGTTTTCATCTGGAAAATCAACTTTTCTAAATGCTTTATTATCAAAAAATATTTTACCAACAGGAATTACTCCAGTTACTTCAAAAGTGAATTTTATCAATTATGCGGATGAATATAAATTAAAAATAACATATAAGTCAGGAGCTCAAGAATATCATAATATTGAAAACATAGCTAAATTCACAGATCAAAGAAAAAAAAACATAGACGATATTAAATATTTAACAATCTATGCACCAATGGATATATTAAAAGACATATCTTTTGTAGATACTCCAGGATTAAATTCACAAAGTCAAAGTGATACAAATACTACTAAAAAGGTTTTAAGAGATGTAGGTGGTATTATCTGGTTAAGTTTAATTGATAATGCAGGTAAAATGAGTGAAGCTGAAGTTCTAGAAGAATATATCTTACAATTTAAAAATAAATCTCTTTGTGTATTAAATCAAAAAGATAAATTCACCACAGAACAAATACAAACAAGTCAGGCTTATATAAGTAATAAATTTGGAAAATACTTCGCACAAGTTACACCAATATCAGCTAAACTAGCACTGGATTCAAGGGCAAATCAGAAAAAAATACTTCTCCAAGATAAATACGACTTACTTATAAAAGATTTTAAATTAGAAGTAAATAATAATACGAATCTAAAAACCTTAGATTTTTTTCAAAAAAATTTTACGAACTTTACAAAAGAAATTGATATTATAAAATCAAAAGATATAAAAGAAGATCATAAGCTGTTAAAAGAATCTAATATAAATGAAGTATTAGAATTTATAGAAAATATAATACGACCACAATCAAATGAAGCAAAAGAATTTGCTATTAAAAAAGATCTTAAAAATATTTGTGATATTTTAATAAAAGAATATAAGACAATTTTAGGTACATATGATAGTTTAATTGATATTTTAAAAAACTCCACAGATGAGATA
>JADGEG010000199.1 GCA_016744485.1 Arcobacter sp.
GTTATAATATTTCCTGTAAATTTTATGTTTTTAAAAAATTTATCAAGTTTAGAAGGCGAAAAAAAATTTGTTAATTGTTTTTTTAATAAATATTTGCCATTAAATTTAGATAATAGTGCTATAAAAAATTTATTAGAATCTTTAACAGTAAGCTCAATATCTCTTTTGGAGCTTAAAACCCCAAACTCTTTTTTAACATTTAATTCAATACCATTAGTTAATAAATTATTTTTTGTATTATCAATAGTCTTACTGATATAATAATCAACAATAAGAGGAAAAGATACAAATCCTATTATTACAAGAATTCCTACGATCTTTTTAATATTCATATCGAACCTTTTAGCATCTAATTTAAGATGCTAATATTAGCAGAATAACTCTTAATATATTAGGATTAAAATTTTTAAATTAAGTTTATTTTAAAATCAATTAGTTATAGTTTCATAAAACAATAGCATTGACTTAAGGTTTAAGTCGGACATAAATACATTTATTATTTTATGACTAAATATGCTTCAAATATTTGGAGTATTATGAAATATCTTTTATTAACATTCATTTTAGTAAGTTCAATTTTTGCTAAAACATTCACGTTTACAGCCATTCCTGACCAAGATGAGACAAACCTGTCTTTGCGTTTTTCAAAATTTGCTACTTATTTAAGTAAGCAATTAGACATTAAAGTTAAATTTATAGCCGTTAAATCATACCAAGCTTCTATTAGTGCTTTTAGAAATAAAGAAGTTCAATTAGCTTGGTTTGGTGGTTTAAGTGGAGTAAGGGCTAGATTATTAGTTCCAGATGCAAAAGCTATTGCACAAGGCTTTGAAGACACTAGATTTCGCTCTTATTTCATCGCAAATACGAATACAAACTTAGAATTTTCACCAACTTTTCCTAAAAATATTAAAGGAAAAACTTTTTTATTTGGTGCTAAAGGAAGTACAAGTGGAAGATTAATGCCTGAGTATTATATTAGAGAGTATTTAAAGAAAGAACCACAAGATATTTTTTCTAAAGTAGGATTTTCAAATAATCATAATAAAACAATAGAGTTAGTTCAAAGTGGTGCATATGATATAGGTGCAGTTAATTTTAAAGTTTGGAATAAAGAAGTTAAAGCTGGAAATATTGACACTTCAAAAGTAAAAATTGTTTGGAAAACACCTACATATTTAGATTATCATTTTACTATGCAAGGAGATTTGGATGAAATGTATTATAAAGGTTTTAGTAAAAAATTAACAAATGCTATTTTAAACTTAAAGAATAAAGATATTTTAGATGCTTTTCCACGAAGTAAATTTATAAAAGCTAACAATTCTGATTATACTCATATTTTAAATCTTGCAAGAAAAATTAAGCTAATAGATTGATGTTTTTATATGTTGTTTCATTTACAAAATCAAACTATTTCATATGATAAAAAAGATATTTTACACTCTATTAGTTTTTCTATTAAAATAGGTGAGAAAGTAGCTGTTTTAGGAAAAAGTGGCAGTGGAAAATCTACTTTATTAAAATATTTATTTAACTTAAAAACAAATAGTTTTGCTTATGTTCCTCAAGATTTATCTTTAGTTGAAAATTTATCAGTTTTTCACAATATTTATTTAGCAAGGCTTGATACATACTGCACACTATATAATATACGAAATCTAATAAAACCAGCTTCTAAAGAAATAAATTTAATGAAAAACATTTTGAATGAGTTTGATTTAAATACAAAACTTTTTTCAAAAATTTACAATTTATCTGGTGGACAAAAACAAAGAGTCGCACTGTCACGAGCTATATTTAAAAATAAAGATATTTTATTAGCTGATGAACCTATATCTTCGCTTGATGAATACTTAAGTAGTAAAGCTTTAGCTAAATTAAATGAAACATTTAAAACTATTATATGTTCTTTGCATAATGTAAATTTAGCTATTAATCATTTTGATAGAATAATTGGTCTTAAAAATGGCAAAATCATAATAGATAAAAAATGTTCTTTATTAGATAAAGAAGATATAAATAATCTATATTATGTATGTGAGTAAACAACTTTACTTATGTCTATAAGCAGACATACCAAGGTAAGTATATTATTTATACTTACTGCTTTAGTTTCTTTTTATTTCTCTGATTTATCAATTAGTACTATAGATACTTCAAGTTTGATAAATAAATTTCTTTTCTCAATTGTTGATTTAAAATTTAATAATTATACGACACTTTTAAGTGCATTTTTAAGCACTATTTTTATAGCTGTATTTTCTATTTTCATATCTGCAATTATAGGGTTTTTGTGTGCTTTAGTTTTTAATTTTAAAATTGTACAAATAATTTTAGCATTTTTAAGATCCATTCATGAACTTTTTTGGGCATTAATCTTTTTACAAATTTTTGGATTAAATACTATTACTGCACTTTTAGCCATTATTATACCTTATAGTGCTGTTTTAGGAAAAGTTTATGCTGAAATATTAGAGCAAGATGATAAATTTTATGATACATATCATAAAAGAAAATTATCTGTATTTTTATATACTAAAATACCAAAGGTTTTATCTTCTTTATTATCTTATACATTTTATCGTTTTGAGTGTGCTTTACGATCTTCTGCTATTTTAGGATTTGTTGGAATTCCTACCTTAGGTTATTATTTGTCTTCTTCTTTTATGCAAGGCTTTTATAATGAAGTATGGTTAATGTTGATTTTATTTTATATCTTAATAGCTAGTATAAAATACTGGTTAAATAAATATACTTTTATTTTTTTATTAATTTGTTCTTTCTTTTACTTTGATGATTTTGCATCATTTAATATAAGCCATTTTGTAAGATTTATTACAAATGATATTGTGCCTTATCCTATTAGAAATAACTTAGGAATAGATGTTACTTTCTTATGGTTTGATAATATCTTTTTTAATGAAATATTAAAAGGAACTATTAATACGATATTTTTAACACAAATTTCATTAGTACTTACAGCATTTTTTGCTTTACTTACTTTTCCTTTACTTTCTTTAAAGTTTTTAAACAAAAAAACTATATTCTTTCATCATATCTTTTTTGTAATTTTAAGATCAACTCCTGAGTATATTTTAGCTTATATTTTTTTACAAATGTTCGGTCCATCCATGCTTCCTGCTGCCCTTGCTTTGATGTTACAT
>JADGEG010000033.1 GCA_016744485.1 Arcobacter sp.
GATATTAATATATTTCAGTATATATCTGTTCGTGCAGGAATTGCATTTTTTATAGCATTTTTTTTAACTATATATTTATTACCAAAATTTATAAAATGGGCAAAATCTAAAAATGCGAATCAGCCAATTTATGAATATGCTCCCTCTTCTCATCAAAAAAAAGTAGGCACCCCTAGTATGGGAGGAGTGATATTTATTTTTACTACTATAATAGCAACACTTCTAACAATTAAATTAAATAATTTTTATGTAGTTTGTGGTTTATTAACCTTAATTCTTTTTTCACTTATTGGAATAAAAGATGATTATTCAAAGATAATTAAGAATACAAATAATGCAGGTTTAAGTAAAACAGCAAAATTAGCTTTATTAACAATAGCATCTTTAGTCATTGTTATAATAATATATTCATATGGACATACAACTACTGTATATTCACCTTTTTATAAATTCCCATTATTTGATATGAAGATATATGCAATGGCTTTTTGGGTCTTAGTATTAATTTCAGCATCAAATGCAGTGAATTTAACTGACGGTCTAGATGGACTTGCTACTGTTCCTTCTATTATGGCTTTTTTTACCTTATCTATTATTGTGTATATAACTGGTCATGCGATTTTTTCTTCATATTTATTAATGCCTAATATTAAACTAGCTGGTGAATTAGCTATTATGGGGGCTGCAATAATTGGCTCATTAATTGCATTTTTATGGTATAATTCTCATCCTGCACAAATTTTTATGGGTGATAGTGGTTCTTTACCATTAGGAGCTTTTATGGCTTATTTAGCAATAGTATCAAAATCAGAAATTTTATTAATTGCTATTGGATTTATTTTTATTATTGAAACAGTATCTGTTATATTACAAGTTGGATTTTATAAAATAAAGAAAAAAAGAGTTTTTCTTATGGCTCCTATTCATCACCATTTTGAACAAAAAGGATGGAAAGAAAATAAAATTATTGTTCGTTTTTGGATTATATCTTTTATGGCAAATCTTTTAGCACTTATGAGTTTAAAAATTAGATAACAAATTTATGAATAAAAATAAAAAAATAAGAATTTTAGGTAAAGGTTTAACAGCTTATTCACTCAAAAATATTTTTAAAAAAGCTATACTTTATGATGAAGGTAATTATAATACTTACGATATGAATTCAAATAAAACCACTATCGTAAGTCCAGGTATTTCACCATCTAATCATATGGTTAAAAAAGCAAAAAACCTTAAAAGTGATTATGATCTTTTTGCTAAACAAATGCCTTTTTCTATTTGGGTATCTGGCACGAATGGTAAAACCACTACTTGTGAAATGCTTCAACATATATTAAAAAAATATAAAAGTGTTTGTGGTGGTAATAATGGTGTGCCTATTAGTAAGTTAAATATAAAAGCAAAAATTTGGATTTTGGAAACTTCATCTTTTACTTTGCATTATACAAATAAAGCTGTACCAAATTTATATATATTATTACCAATAAGTGAAGATCATATATCATGGCACGGTTCTTTTGAAGAATATGAAAAATCAAAATTAAAACCTTTATATTCAATGAAAAAAGGAGAAGTTGCAATTATTCCTAAAAAATATAAAAATATAAATAGCAATGCTTATATTATTTTTTATGATAATTCAGATGATTTATGTAATATTTTTAATATAGAAAAAAATAATATTAATTTTGAAGAACCCTTTTTACTAGATGCTATTTTAGCTCTTTGTGCTAAAAAAATTTTATTTGATTATATTGATTATACTAAGATAAATACCTTTATGTTAAGTGAACATAAACTTGAAACAATATATGATAATAAGAAAAGATTATGGATTAATGATAGCAAAGCTACAAATGTTGATGCTACAATAAAAGCTTTAATACCTTATATGAAAAATCGTATTCATATTATTTTAGGTGGTGATGATAAAGGTGCTAATTTAATACCACTTTTTGAAGTTCTACAAAATTTAGAAATCATTATTTATACAATAGGTAGCAATTATAAATATCTTATATCTTTATCAAAAAAATATAATATTTCTTACATAAAGTCAAAAACATTAGTGCAGAGTGTAAAGGATATTTCTTTAAATTATAATAAGAATAGTATTGCTATTCTATCTCCTGCTGCATCATCTTTGGATCAATTTAAATCTTATGCACATAGGGGGGAAGAGTTTAAAAAATTAGTGTATAATTTAAGCTTTATTTAATAAATTAAAGAATATAATTTCAATCCAATTTAAGATGGCTCGGTAGCTCAGTCGGTAGAGCAAAGGACTGAAAATCCTTGTGTCGACAGTTCGATTCTGTCCCGCGCCACCACTTATTTTGTATGGATGCTGATGTAGCTCAGTTGGCTAGAGCAGCTGATTTGTAATCAGCAGGTCGGGGGTTCGACTCCCTTCATCAGCTCCATTTTATATGTCGTGTGTGTATCTACATTATAGATTAGCACTTGACCAGAGCAATAATTTTTCAACGGGGAGGTTGGAGAGTGGTCAAATCCTGCGGATTGTAAATCCGCCGCCTTAGGCTTCGAAGGTTCAAGTCCTTCTCTCCCCACCATTGAAATGTTGATGCGGGAATAGCTCAGTTGGCTAGAGCCTCTGCCTTCCAAGCAGATTGTCGCGAGTTCGAGTCTCGTTTCCCGCTCCATTTTATTTATTGAAACTGGGAGCTAGGTTATAATATAAACTTTATTAAACAAAACTTCCAAATTAAAGCTTATTTTTAGTATTAATTAGTTAAAATGCACATCAAAATGTGTTGAAACTATATGGTTTTATAAAAATCATCACCCTCTGAATAGAGAAGCTAAAGGGCTTGTCTACTCAGAGGGTATTCATAATCAAAATTTTTAAAGGTGTTTTTATGGCAAAAGAAAAATTCGAACGTAACAAACCGCATGTTAATATTGGTACTATTGGTCATGTAGATCATGGTAAAACTACTTTAACAGCAGCAATTTCAGCAGTTCTAACGAACAAAATGGGTGGAGAGATGATGGATTATGACCAAATCGATAATGCTCCAGAAGAAAAGGAAAGAGGAATTACAATTGCTACTTCTCACATAGAGTATGAAACTCAATCTAGACATTATGCTCATGTGGATTGTCCGGGACATGCTGATTATGTTAAAAACATGATTACAGGTGCTGCACAAATGGATGGTGCAATTTTAGTAATTGCTGCAACTGATGGACCTATGGCACAAACAAGAGAGCATATCTTACTTTCTAAGCAAGTTGGAGTTCCTTATATTCTTGTTTTCATGAATAAAGAAGATCAATTAGATGATGAAGATAAAGAAGAAATGTTAGAGCTTGTTGAAATGGAAATTAGAGAATTATTGTCTGAATATGATTTTCCAGGTGATGATACTCCTATTATTTCTGGATCTGCATTTCAAGCTTTAGAAGAAGCTAAAGCTGGTAAAGAAGCTGAGTGGTCTACTAAGATTATAGAATTAATGGATGCAGTTGATTCTTATATCCCAACTCCAAAAAGAGATACTGAGCAAGATTTTTTAATGCCTGTTGAAGATGTATTCTCAATTTCTGGAAGAGGTACTGTTGTAACTGGTAGAATTGAAAAAGGTATTGTTAAAGTTGGTGAAACAATTGAAATAGTTGGAATTACTAATACTCAAACAACTACAGTTACTGGCGTTGAAATGTTTAGAAAAGAAATGGATCAAGGTGAAGCTGGTGATAATTGCGGTATTTTATTAAGAGGTATTAAAAAAGAAGAAGTTCAAAGAGGACAAGTTCTTGTTAAACCAGGAACAATTACTCCACATACAGAATTTAGATGTGAAACATATATTTTATCTAAAGAAGAAGGTGGAAGACATACACCATTTTTTAGTGGATATAGACCTCAATTTTATATTAGAACTACAGATGTTACAGGATCAGTAACTTTACCTGAGGGTACAGAAATGGTTATGCCTGGTGATAATGTTGAAATGAATGTTGTTTTAGTTGCTCCTGTTGCACTTGAAAAAGGTACTAAGTTTGCTATTAGAGAAGGTGGTAGAACTGTTGGTGCTGGTGTTGTAGCTGAAATTATCAAATAAAGGATAAATATGGCAAATGCAGCTAGTATAAAAGTTGGATTAAAGTGTGAGGAGTGTGGTGATATAAATTATACAACCTATAAAAATCCTAAAACTTTTACAGAAAAAATGGAACTAAAAAAATATAGTCCTAGATTAAAAAAACACACTATTCATAAAGAAGTTAAACTAAAGTCTTAAAAAACTTTGGTTTACTTAATATGAAACTAGGTTAGTAGCTCCAATGGTAGAGCGCCGGATTCCAAATCCGATTGTTGTGGGTTCGAGTCCCTCCTGACCTGCCAAGTTTTTTTAAAAAAAGTATTTAACTTTTTTTAAAAAAATTTAGCTTAATAATTTTTGGAGTCAATTGTGAATAAAATGAAGTCTTATTATAAAGGTGTAAAAGAAGAACTACTTAAGGTTATTTTTCCTATTAAGGAACAAGTACGGACGGCTTTTATATCTGTTTTTATAGTAGTTACAGTAATATCATTGTTCTTAGCGTTAATTGATTTGATTATGTCTCTAAGCTTAACATCTTTAATGAATTAAGGAATTTATAATATGGCACATCAATGGTATGCAATTCAGACACATTCAGGAAGTGAATTAGCAGTAAAAAGAGCACTTGAAAGATTAGCAGAAGAAATTCAAGATGATAAAATTAGTGAAGTACTAGTTCCAACTGAAGACTTAATAGAAGTAAGAAAAGGTAATAAAAATATTGTTGAAAGACCTTTATATCCTGCTTATGCTTTTGCAAAAATTGATTTAACGACTAGTTTATGGCATGCAATTCAGTCTATGCCAAAAGTTGGAAGATTTATTGGTGAATCTAAAAAACCAACACCTTTATCTAAAAAAGATATAGATTCGATTTTAGACAAAGTAAACAACAAAGCAGCTGCGAAACCAAAAGTTTCATTTGAAAATGGTGAAATGGTTCGAATTAAAGAAGGTCCATTTTCTAATTTTAATGGTATTGTGGAAAATTTTGACATGACATCAGGATTATTAAAATTAAATGTGTCAATTTTTGGACGTAATACTCCTGTTGAAATATCGTATGCACAAGTTGAACGAATAGTATAAAAATTATTGTTTGTTTAGTGTTTAGGCAATTAAACTTTTTTAAATAGTTTTATTACCTAATGACTAATCATTAAGAACATCAAAAAGGAATAACATGGCTAAAAAAATAACAGGAATTTTAAAATTACAAATTCCAGCAGGTGCGGCAAACCCATCACCACCAGTTGGTCCAGCATTAGGTCAACGTGGAATAAATATTATGGAATTTTGTAAAGCATTTAATGAAAAAACAAAAGATAAAAAAGGTTTTAAAATACCAGTAGAAATATCAATTTTCTCTGATAAGAGTTTTACATTTGTAGTAAAACAACCACCAATGACTGATTTAATTAAAAAAGTATCAGGAGTTGCTAAAGGTAGTGATAACCCACTTAAAAATAAAATTGGTACATTAAGCAAAGAGCAAGTATTAGAAATTGTAGATATGAAAATTGATGACTTAAATACTAAAGATAAAGAACAAGCAGCAAAAATTGTTGAAGGTAGTGCTAGATCTATAGGAATTAGCATAGTATAATTTAATTTTTAAACTTTCACCACTAGTTTTCAAATAAGTGGTAGCAAATATTTGGGTTTTAATATCAAGTATGTAAACTTAAATTTATAAAAAATAAAAATTGCGGAGAATGAAATGATAAAGAAATCAAAAAAATTTAAAATCTTATTAGAAAAAATAGAAGATAAAAATTATGACTTAGAAGAAGCTGTTAATCTTATTAAAGAATTGAAATCAGCAAAATTTGATGAAAGTGTAGAAATTGCACTTAATTTAAATATTGATCCAAGACATGCTGATCAAATGATTAGAGGTTCAGTTGTACTTCCAAATGGAACAGGAAAGACGGTTAGAGTTGCAGTTTTTGCTAAAGGTGTAAAAGTTGATGAAGCAAAAGCAGCAGGTGCTGATATTGTTGGAAATGATGATTTATTAGAAAGTATTCAAGGTGGAGAAATTAATTTTGATGTTTTAATTGCAACTCCAGATTGTATGGGTATGGTTGGTAAACTAGGAAGAGTACTAGGTCCAAAAGGTTTAATGCCAAACCCTAAAGTTGGAACTGTTACTATGGATGTAACAAAAGCTGTAAATGATGCAAAAGGTGGACAAGTCACATACAAAGTTGATAAAAAAGGAAATATGCAAGCAGCAATTGCTAAAATTTCTTTTTCAGCTCCTCATATTAAAGAAAATATTGAAACTTTTATAAAAGCTATAAATAAACAAAAACCAGCAAGTGCTAAAGGTAGATATATGACCCGTGGTGTTATTTCTTTAACAATGTCACCATCAATTAATTTAGACACATCTTTACTAATGGATATTAAATAAGCTTTTGCTTATTTAATATGTAAATATTCAATAATGATGATTGCATCTTTATTATTGAGTGTTTCAAAACACTGATTAAAACTGATGACAGTGGGTTAAAAACTTTTAGTTTTTTAATAATTCCTGCTTTAGGTTTCATGGTTTGAAAGGAGGAAAAGATGAATAAAGAAAAAAAATCAGAAATAATTAATTATTTATCTTCTGAATTTAAAGATTCTCAAGCAGTTGTTATATGTTCATATAATGAGATTACTCATAAAGAACTTGAAAACTTAAGACATGAGGCAAAAGAAAATAACACAAAAGTACAAGTAGCAAAAAATACTTTAGTACAAGTTGCTGTTAAAAATGCTGATTTAGGAAGTATTGAATTAAGTGGTAATAATATATTTTTATGGTCAAAAGATCAAATATCTGCTTGTAAAGTTGCTGATAAATTTGCAAACTTACAAAAAAATAAATTTGAAATTACATCAGGTATAATTGAAGGCAAAATTGCTAGCTTAGAGACAGTAAATAAATTTGCCAAATTGGCTTCTAAGGAAGAATTAATTGGTATGTTATTATCTGTTTGGACTGCACCTGCAAGATATTTTGTATGTGGTCTTGATAATTTAAGAGAACAAAAAGAGAACAAAGTTGCTTAATATAAGCATAATTAAAAATAAATAAAAATTAAGGAAATAAAATGGCAATTTCTAAAGAAGATGTATTAGAATATATATCAGGACTTTCAGTATTAGAGTTATCTGATTTAGTAAAAGATTTTGAAGAAAAATTTGGAGTGTCTGCACAACCTACTGTAGTTGCTGGTGCAGGAGCAGGTGTTGCTGAAGACGTTGAAGAACAAACAGAGTTTAATGTAATAGTTACTAGTTGTGGAGCTAAAAAAATAAATGTTATTAAAGCAATTAGAGCATTAACTGGTTTAGGGTTAAAAGAAGCTAAAACAGCTGCTGAAGACACACCATCAACTATAAAAGAAGGTGTTTCAAAAGAAGATGCTCAAGCTGCAAAAGCTGATTTAGAAGCAGCAGGGGCTAGTGTAGAAATTAAATAATTATTTTTTATAATTATAGTTATATAAGGCATTTAAGCCTTATATAAAAATAAGTATTTTTAAAGCTTAAGATTAAATTTCTGTGAAGTTTAATACTATTCTTTAAAAATACTTTTTAGCTTTTTAGCTTTTTATAATAAAGCCATAAAAGCATATTTCTAAATAAGGTTAATAATGTTAAATTCTTTAAAATCTGGTAATAGACTTAGAGTTGATTTTGCAAAAAACTCTCAACAAATTGAAATTCCAAATTTATTACAATTACAACAAAACTCATACGATAATTTTCTAATGATTGGCAAAGATGATAGATCACAAGCTGGTATTGAGAAAGTTTTTAAAGCTGTCTTTCCTATTCATGATGCACAAAATAGAATTACATTAGAATATTTAGGTTCTGAAGTTGGAAAACCCAAATATGATGTTAGAGAATCTATGATTAGAGGACTTACATATTCAATTCTTTTAAAAATTAAAGTCAGACTTACTTTATGGGAGCTTGATGAGAAAACTGGTGAAAAAACAGGTGTAAAAGATATAAAAGAACAAGCATTATTTGTTCGAGAGATCCCTTTAATGACTAATAGAACATCATTTATTGTAAATGGTGTTGAAAGAGTAGTAGTTAATCAACTTCATAGATCTCCTGGTGTGATCTTTAAAGAAGAAGAATCTAATACTGCTGGAAATAAATTGATTTATACAGGTCAAATAATTCCAGATCGTGGATCTTGGTTATATTTTGAATATGATTCAAAAGATATTTTATATGTTCGAATTAATAAAAGAAGAAAAGTACCAGTTACGATTTTATTTAGAGCATTAGGGTATTCTAAAGAAGATATCATTAAACTATTTTATCCAATAATTAAAATTCAAATTAAAAATAATAAATTTCTAACTAAATTTAATCCAAAAGATTTTACAGGAAGAATTGAATTTGATGTTAAAGATGAAAAAGGTAATGTTATTATTGCCACAGGGAAAAGACTTACTGAGAGAAAAGCTAAAGCTTTAGTTGAAGGTGGTTTAGAACTAGTTGAATACCCCATTGAATTATTAATGGAAAGATGTACAGCTAATACAATTTTTGATCCAGAATCTGGAGAAGTTTTATATGATGCTTTAGCACCTTTAGACGAATTAAAATTAAAAAAACTTCTGGACTTAAGCTTTGACTCTTTTGATATTGCGAATGATTTAGCTCATGGTGTTGATGATTCAATTATAAAAGCTTTTAAAGCTGACGGTGAATCTTTAAAATTATTAAAACAAACAGAGCAACTTGATGATGAAAATGATTTAGCTGCTATTAGAATTTATAAAGTTATGCGTCCAGGTGAACCAGTTACTAAAGAAGCTGCCAAAGAATTTGTTAGAAAATTATTTTTTGATTCAGAAAGATATGATTTAACAAAAGTTGGTCGTATGAAAATGAACCATAAATTAGGTGTTAATGTTCCTGAATATGTTACAGTTTTAACATATGAAGATGTTATTAAAACAGTACAATATTTAGTTAGAGTAAAAGCAGGTCATGGTCATATTGATGATAGAGATCATTTAGGAAATAGAAGAATTAGAGCTATTGGTGAATTATTGTCAAATGAGTTGCATTCTGGTCTTATTAAAATGCAAAAAACAATAAGAGATAAGATGACAACATTATCAGGAACACTAGAAGATATTATGCCTCATGATTTGATTAATTCAAAAATGATAACATCAACTATAACTGAATTTTTTACATCAGGACAATTATCACAATTTATGGATCAAACAAATCCATTATCAGAAGTTACTCATAAAAGAAGATTATCAGCACTTGGTGAGGGTGGATTAGTAAAAGAGAGAGCTGGTTTTGAAGTAAGAGATGTTCACCCAACTCATTATGGAAGAATTTGTCCTGTTGAGACTCCTGAAGGTCAAAATATTGGTTTAATTAATACTTTGTCAACTTTTTCGAAAGTTAATAATTTGGGATTTATTGAAGCTCCTTATAAAACTGTTATAAAAGGTGTAGTTACAAATGAAATTAAATATTATACTGCTATTCAAGAAGAAGGTTTAATAATTGCACCAGGTTCTACTAAAGTTGATGAAAATGGTAAGATTGTAGAAAATCTTATTGAAGCTAGAGTAGACGGTGAAATATTACTTGTTGAAAAAAATACAGTTAATTTAATTGATATTTCATCTCAAATGGTTATGGGAGTTGCAGCGTCATTGATTCCATTTTTAGAACACGATGATGCCAATAGAGCTTTAATGGGTTCAAATATGATGAGACAAGCTGTACCATTATTAAGATCAAATGCTCCTATTGTAGGAACTGGTTTAGAAAAAATAGTAGCTCGTGATGCTTGGGAAGCTATCAAAGTAAAAAGATCAGGAATTATTGAAAAAGCTGATTCTAAAAATATTTATATAAAAGGTGAAGATGATAATGGTTCTTTTATAGATCATTATAGTGTAAATAAAAATGTAAGAACAAATAATAATACATCATTTGGGCAAAGAACAATTATTCAAAAAAATGAAGAAGTAACAATTGGTCAAGTTATTGCAGATGGTCCTGCTATGGATAAAGGTGAGTTTGGTGTTGGAGTAAATGCTATGGTTGCTTTTATGCCTTGGAATGGTTATAACTATGAAGATGCGATTGTACTTTCACAAAGACTTATAAAAGAAGATTCATTTACGTCTATTCATATTTATGAAAAAGAACTAGAATGTAGAGAATTAAAGCATGGTAATGAAGAAATAACTAGAGATTTACCAGGCGTTAAAGATGAATCGATTATGCACTTAGATGAATCAGGTATTATTAAAGTTGGTACTTACTTAACACCTGGAATGATAATGGTTGGAAAAGTAACTCCAAAAGGTGAAATTAAACCAACACCAGAAGAGAGATTATTAAGAGCTATTTTTGGTGAAAAAGCGGGTCATGTTATTAATAAATCTTTATATGCATCATCTTTAACAGATGGCACAGTTGTAGATGTGAAAGTATTTACTAAAAAAGGTTATGAAAAAGATGCACGTGCAATTGAAGAATTTGAAGCTGAAAAAGCTGATTTAGATATAAAACATCATGATAAGCTTTTAATGTTAGATAGAGAAGAAATTTTAAAAATCAATGATTTATTCTCAAAAGAGAAATTAACAAATGATCTTGAATTAGGCAATATAATATATAAAAAAGGTGCAATGCTACCATCTAAAGTATTATCAGAAGTTAATAGATTTGCTATGAAAAAAGTTGTTCTTTCATATTCAAAAGAAATTAAGAATAAATATGATGAAATCAAAGATCATTTTATTAAAGAAAAGACAAGTTTAAGAAATGAACATGAAGAAAAACTTAATATTTTAGAACATGATGATATCTTACCATCAGGTGTTATTAAAAAAGTCAAGGTTTATATTGCAACGAAAAGGAAAATAAAAGTTGGTGATAAGATGGCAGGTAGACATGGGAATAAAGGTATTGTTTCTAATATAGTTCCAGAAGTTGATATGCCTTATTTAGAAGATGGAACACCTGTTGATATTATTTTAAATCCTCTTGGAGTTCCTTCAAGAATGAATATAGGTCAAATTTTAGAAGTTCACTTAGGATTAGTAGGTAAAAAACTAGGAACTCAAATTCAAGATATTTTTGATGCTAAAAGAAATGATTTTATTATTGAATTAAGATCTAAAATGTCCGATATAGCATCAGTTGCAAAATTAATGAATGGAAAAGATTTTATGGAATCTTTAAGTGATGATAAATTAATTCAGTATGCCCAAGACTGGTCAAAAGGTGTAAGGTTTGCAACACAAGTTTTTGATGGTGTAAAAGAGTATGAATTTGAAAAGTTATTTGAAATGGCAAAAATTGACTCTGACGGTAAAACTACATTGTACGATGGAATGACTGGTGATAAAATGAAAGAAAGAGTAAATGTTGGTTATATGTATATGCTTAAACTTCATCATTTAGTTGATGAAAAAGTTCATGCTAGATCAACTGGACCTTATTCACTTGTAACTCAACAACCAGTTGGTGGGAAAGCACTATTTGGTGGTCAAAGATTTGGTGAAATGGAAGTTTGGGCGCTTGAAGCTTATGGAGCAACTGCTGTTTTAAAAGAAATGTTAACAACAAAGTCGGACGATGTTGAAGGTCGAACAAGAGCTTATAGAGCAATTTCAAATGGTGAAAATGTTCCTAGAACAGGAGTACCTGAAACATTTTTTGTATTAACAAAAGAATTAAAAGCATTAGGTTTAGATGTGGAAATTTTTGAAGAAAAGGACACAAATGAGTAAAAATAACAAAATTTTAGAGCCAATCGAAATTAAAGAATTAGATAGACCAACAGATTTTTCTGCATTTCAACTAAAACTGGCAAGTCCTGAAAAAATTTTATCTTGGTCTTCTGGTGAAGTAAAAAAACCAGAAACTATTAATTATAGAACATTAAAACCTGAACGTGATGGTTTGTTTTGTGCAAAAATCTTTGGACCAATAAAAGATTATGAATGCCTTTGTGGTAAATATAAAAAAATGAGATATAGTGGTGTTGTTTGTGAAAAATGTGGAGTTGAAGTAACTTCATCCAAAGTTAGACGTCATAGAATGGGTCATATTGATTTAGTATCACCTGTTGCTCATATTTGGATGGTTTCTTCTCTTCCTACAAGAATTGGAACTTTACTTGGTGTTAAATTAAAAGATTTAGAAAGAGTTTTATATTATGAAGCATATATTGTAAATAATGCAGCTGATGCTTATTATGATAGTGAAAAAACTAAAAAAGTATTAAAATTTGACATATTAAATGAAGAACAATATAGAGCTATTGATGATTTATTTGAGCATACTGGATTTGAAGCTAATATGGGTGGAGATATAATTAGAGATTTACTTGAAACTCTTGATTTATTTGAACTATTAAGTAAATTAAAAATTGACATGAGTTCAACAAAATCAGAAGCCAAACGAAAATCTATTATTAAAAGATTAAAAGTAGTTGAAAACTTTATTAATTCAGGTAATAGAGCTGAATGGATGATGTTAACACAGCTTCCTGTTCTTCCACCAGATTTAAGACCTCTTGTTGCTCTTGATGGTGGTAAGTTTGCTGTTTCTGATGTAAATGATTTATATAGACGTGTTATTAATAGAAATAATAGACTTAAAAGATTAAGTGAACTTGATGCTCCTGATATTATTATTAGAAATGAAAAAAGAATGCTTCAAGAAGCAGTTGATGCTTTATTTGACAATGGTAAAACTGCAAATGCAGTAAAAGGTGCTAATAAAAGACCTTTAAAATCTTTATCTGAAATAATTAAAGGTAAACAAGGACGATTTAGACAAAACTTGTTAGGTAAGCGTGTTGATTATTCTGGTCGTTCTGTTATTGTTGTGGGTCCAACTTTAAATATGGATCAATGTGGTTTGCCAAAAGTTATGGCTGTTGAGCTATTTAAACCACATTTAATGGCAAAGTTAGAAGAAAAAGGTTATGCAACTACATTAAAGTCTGCAAAAAGACTAATTGAAGCTGAAACAAATGAAGTTTGGGAATGTTTAGCAGAAATTGTTCATGAATATCCTATTTTACTAAATCGTGCTCCGACACTACATAAGTTGTCAATTCAAGCATTTCACCCTATTTTAATAGATGGAAAAGCAATACAGTTACATCCTTTAGTATGTTCTGCTTTTAATGCTGATTTTGATGGCGATCAAATGGCAGTTCATATTCCTTTATCACAAGAAGCAATAGCAGAGGCTAAAACTTTAATGATGTCGTCTATGAATATATTATTACCTGCATCAGGGCGAGCAATTGCTGTACCTTCTCAAGATATGATTTTAGGTATATATTATTTATCTTTAGAAAAAGATGGAGTTGTAGGTGAACACAAATTATTTACAGGTGTAAATGAAGCTAGAGTTGCTTTAGAAATGAATCAAGTAGATATTCATGCAAAAATTAGAACCAAAATTGATAATAAAATTATTCATACAACAGTTGGTAGACTATTAGTTCATGAAATTTTACCTGATTTTGTTCCTGTTAATTTATGGAATAAAATTTTGAAGAAAAAAGGTACGGGTGCATTAGTAGATTATATATATAAACATGGAGGATATAAAGTTACTCCTAAATTTTTGGACAATTTTAAAAACTTAGGTTTTAAATACGCTACACAAGCGGGTATTTCTATTTCTATTGATGATATTAGAATTCCATCTTCAAAAGTTAGACATATTAAAAAATCTAAAAAAGATGTAATTGATGTGCAAAAACAATTTGGTCATGGGTTATTAACAGAACAAGAAAGATATAATAAAATCATTGATATTTGGACTGAGGTTAATAATACTTTAGGTACTGAGATGATGGAATTAGTAGAAAATGACAAAAGTGGGTTTAATTCTATTTATATGATGGCTGATTCAGGTGCAAGAGGAAGTTCTGCACAAATTAGACAATTAGCTGGTATGAGAGGATTAATGGCTAAACCAGATGGTTCTATTATTGAAACTCCAATTATTTCTAACTTTAGAGAAGGTTTAAATGTACTTGAATATTTTATTTCAACTCATGGTGCTAGAAAAGGACTTGCTGATACAGCACTTAAAACTGCAAATGCAGGGTATTTAACAAGAAAGCTTATTGATGTATCTCAAAATGTAAGAATTACCGTTGAAGATTGTGGAACTCATGATGGTATAGAAATATCTGATATTACTTTTGGTAATGAATTAATTGAAGGCTTAGAAGAAAGAATTACAGGTCGTGTTATTTCAGAAGATATTATTGATCCAATTTCAAATGAAATTTTATTTACTGAAGGTACTTTAATAAGTGAAGAAAATGCAAAAATAGTTGCTGATGCAGAAGTAAAAGCAGTGACTATTAGAACTCCACTAACATGTAAAACAGAACAAGGTTTATGTTCTAAATGTTATGGTCTAAATTTAGGTGAACAAAAAAAGGCAATACCTGGTGAAGCTGTTGGGGTTGTAGCAGCTCAAAGTATTGGTG
>JADGEG010000200.1 GCA_016744485.1 Arcobacter sp.
AAACCACTCCATGCCAAATCAGGTATATCTGCATTTTGTATCTGCGTACCCATAGCACCATCAATAATCATTACTCTTTGTTTTATTAGGTCTTTTAAAGTGTTCAAAACATATCCTAGATTTATAATTGATTTATACTATCAAAATTGTCTTAAAAAGAGAGTTAATAAATAAAAACACATATTAAACAAAAAAACAAAAATTAATAATACTTCCTATTTTTCATCAAATCCTTAGGTCGTACTCCAAATCTTAATACAAATGCTTTAGAAAAATTTTGTGAAAATTTATAACCAATTACATGAGATATTTCATTTATATTTAAGTCACTTGTTTCTAAAAGAATTTTTGCTTCTTGCATTCTATACTCCAATAATAAATTATAAGGAGTACTATTAAAAAGTTTTTTAAATCCTATTTTTAGTTTAAATTCATTTATATGAACTAGTTTTGACAAGTCTACTATTGATGGTGGATTTTGTATATTTTGAAGTAAAATATCTTTTGCATGATGTAATGCTTCTATATCATAGTTAGAGAAAATGGCACTACTTATATTTAAGCTTTTTTCATTATTTGTATTTAAATCCTTAAACTCAAAAAAAAGTATCTCAAAAACTTTACTTTGTAGATATATTTGATTTAATTTACCATGATAAGGAGAATCAAAAAGTTCTTTTGCACATATTTTAGTATAAACATTTGTTTCTTTTGATTTTAAACATTTTGCAAAAGAGTTGTTATAATTATTTAAAAAAAGACTGTCTATATCTTTTTCTAAAATATTTGATAATAAAAAACTTTCTTTTATCTCAATTGCTATTGTTTTTATATGTGAGTTAGAATCTACATTTATACAACCTGTTTCATTTTTCATATAACTAATAGTTGTATTATTTTTAACAGGATTTATTTTATAGTTATTAATATTACTATTATAATTACATCCATCATTTAGAGATATATTTAGTATACAAATAGGTTCTTTTGTTTTAAAAGTTATAGATGTTTTTTCTTGAAAAAATAAATTATTTTTTGATAATAATATGTCTTTATTTATTTTTATTTCACTTCTTTGTGATGATTTTTTTTTATTTGGAAAATTTATAGATAATAGTTTTTCATCATTATTATCTTGTATTGAATCTTTTCGTAAAGTATTAAAGTTTATATTATAAGACATTTATTACCCTTTTATAGTTTATATAATAATTTTGAATATTACTATCAATATTATTAAAATATCTTTAATAAAACAATAGCTAATCCTTTTAAAATTGCGATTTATCCTTTTATGATACAAACAATATTGATTTTAACTTTCATTATTAGTATATTACTGAATAAAAATTTACTGGAGAAAGAAATGTATACACAACATAGAAAAAAAATAATTTTATCTATAGCTACTATATTTTTACTAAATAACAATATAAATGCGAAAGAGATATCAAGTTTAAATAAAGTAACTGTAACAGCACAAAAACAAAGTGAGAATATACAAAACGTACCTATATCGCTAACTGTTTTTGATGATATTAGCATTGAAGACAAACAAATACATACCGTAAAAGATATAGCTTCTTATACACCAAATCTTATGTTTTTTGAACATGGGGCTTCAGGTATGGTATCTCCATCTAGTAGAGGAATTTTTGCTGAAATGCAAACATTGACTACTTCGGTAGGAATGTATATAGATGGTGTTCCTGTATCGTTTGGTTTTGGGTTTGATGAGATTTTAGTAGATGTAGAACAAATAGAAGTACTAAAAGGACCACAAGGAACACTTTATGGTAAAAATACAGAAGCAGGTGTAATAAACATCATAACAAAAAAACCAAATAATGAATTTAAAGGTAAAATTGGTGTTGAAGTTGCAAATGACAATAAAAAACAAATAACATTAAATGCTAGTGGTCCTATCTTAAAAGATAAGCTTTATTTAGGAGTCTCTGCTCAACATTATGAAAAAGATGGAGATTTAAAACATAGTACTTCTGGTAAAATAGTAGATGATAGAGAAACTAACTACGCAAAGATAAATCTAAGATGGACACCTAAAGATGACCTTAATATATCTTTAATATCATCAAAAGTAAAATATAATGATGGTGATTGGGCTATGAATAATGCAAGTGCAAGCAAAAAAGAAGTTAATTCAAATTTTGAAGGATATAATAAATCTGAATCTTTAATGAATGCTCTAAAAATTCATTATAAAATAAATGATTTAGATTTACAATCTATTACAACACACAGAACATATAAAGATATAGGTGCACATGACTTTGATCATTCTCCTATGACTTTTATGCACACAGATAAATCAAATACATTTAAAAAAGTATCACAAGAATTTAAAATATCAAAACAAAAAGAAAATTATAGTTGGTTAGTTGGAGTTTATGCTGATAAAGATGACAATACTTATAATTATGTAACAATGTCAGTAAATCCTATGTTTGCAGGAAAAACATATAGAAAATTAAAAGATGATTCTTTAGGTATATTTACACATGGAAGTTTTAATATAAATGACAAACTTACAATAATTGGTGGACTTAGGTTTGATAAAGATAAAAAAACATATAAAGATAAATCCTATAATATTGATTTAAAAAGAGATGGAACAAATATATCGCCTAAAATTGCTTTAAATTATAATATCTCAAATAATGCAATGACTTATATAAATATATCAAAAGGTTATCGTTCAGGTGGCTTTAATCCATTTGCACCAACTGGATACTCAAAAACTTATGATGAGGAAACTTTAATATCGTATGAAATAGGTTCTAAAAATTCATTTTTTGATAATAGATTGATTTTTAATAGTGCCATATATTATATGGATATTTCTGATATGCAAGTAAATACTTCTATACCAAACGGTGGTTTTGCAAGTTATATGTCAAATGCCACAAAGGCTACATCAAAAGGAGTAGAAATTGAGTTAAATTATCAAGCAACAGATGAATTATCATTATTTTCAAGTGTGGGATACAACAAGACAGAATTTGGAGATTTTAGTGATACCAAAGGTGATTATAGTGGAAATACAAATCCTTATGCACCAAAATACAATTACAATATAGGAACTCAATATAGAAATGCTCTTGGGTATTATGCAAGTACT
>JADGEG010000201.1 GCA_016744485.1 Arcobacter sp.
CTGCTAATATTTTAATCTGTGTTTTTATTGTGATATTGTCTTTTGTTTCTACTAAAATATCTATATCTCCACCTTTTTTATTATCATATACACGACTTCCGAAAAGGGTTATTTTAGGATCTTTGACATACTTAAGTATAGTTTCTTTTAAGATTAAGATTGTTTGATTTGATAATCTCATTTTACTTTCTCCTTTTTTATAATTAAACTCTTTATACATTTATTTTTATTAAAATCTTTCTATTAGTTATTTTAATATATTATTTAATTCTATTTGAAAGAAATTTCTAATTTTTATCTTGTCTAGCTCTTCTATAGGCTCTAAATATTCAATATTATCATCTTCAATATCATCTATATACACTAAAGCAACAGCAAAAAGTTTAAAAGTGATACCATTTAAGATATTTAAACTACACTCAAAAATTCTTTTAATACTTATGCTTTTTTTGACTAAAAAATACAAATCATAATAATCTCTAAATTTAGCCCTTAAAAATAGTGCATTTACTTTCATGGCTGCAATAGATTCGACAGAAGACAAATTAAACCTATGCATCTTAGTGGGTTTTAAAAATTCCCATTTTGCATTAAAAAAAGTAACTTTAACACAATCTAAAAGCAAATCAATTTGTTCATTTGTCTGATTTATTATCTCTTTATTGGTAAATTGTTGAATATAATCAAAAATTTCTTTTTTATCAAAATTATCACTATATGTAAAAAAATCCAAATCTTCACTTTTTCTGTGACATAAATGCAATGTCAATGCACTACCACCTACTAAAACATACTTATCCAAAAAACTACAACTATCAATCATCTTCAATAAAAGAGATCTTGTTTTAAGAAGTAAGCAATTTAAGTTTTTCAAATCTTTCATTTTTTAATCCTTTAAAATAATCACTTTCTACATTCATACCAAAAAATACTCTAGCTATCAAAAGATTTAATTTAATAAAATGTTTATCACTTCTTAGCTTATTTTCCCATATATTTTTTGTTAATCTTTTGCCAAAAAGCTCAATTACTTTTTTAATATCAAGAAAATCACCATATTTTAAAATATATTCTATAGTTAAATTTTCTTTTGATTTATCATAAGTAATATCATGAGCATAACTCCAAAATATACCTTTATCTCTTAGATGCTTAAATAACTTAACTTTTTTCTTATAAATTTTTATTATTTTAGATATAGTAACATTTGAAATATTTAAATAAGTGGCAATTTCATTTTGCATATACCCATCTAACATAGCATTATATATGGCTAATTCTCTATCGTATGTTAAGTTTTCAAAATGTTTATCTAGCGGTTTTAGCTCTTTACTTACAATTTTATCATCATCTATTTTTAATTTAGAATAAAAAATAGCATCTATATTTTTCTGTTCATTCTCACTAATATCTATATCAAAATCAACTGCATCAATTAATTCAAAATTAGCAAAGGTGGTTTGTGCAAGCAAAATCTTTTTTTGAACATTCAAACTTAAATATTCAATTCTATAACTACTCATTGCCCATTTATATTCACCTATATTTTTAGATATCTTTGCCTTTATAGGATTAAATTCAATATACTTAACTAAAGCTTTTAAATAAAACTCATCATAAACAAACCAAGACTTAAATCTTCCTTGCCAAAGAGGACCTACTCTTTTATATTTATTATTAAAATAGATACTATATCTTGAGTTAATTTTTTGCATAATAATAGACAGATTTTCTTTTTTTGTTTTAAGGAGTAGATGATAATGATTACTCATAAGGCAATACGAATATATTTTAAAGTTATAATCAGTCGATGAATCTTGAATAATTTCTAAAAATTTATAATAATCATTTTCATCTTTAAATATAATATTTTTAGCTACTCCTCTATTAATAATATGATAAAAACCAATTTTTTCTATTCGTATTTTACGGGACATAGCTACTCTTTTTTACTTGTTTATTTATTGTATCAAATTTTTATTTAAAAGTAAATCTCTGACCCTATGTTATTTAATAAATTTATTTATATTTCATAAACCCATAATAAGCATATTGGATAAAGTAATAAATACTTTTTACTATGTTTAACTTCTCAACATCTCTGTATATTTTCCATTGGTATTTAGAAGCTTTCATTTTATTTGAAGAAACAGAATGTTTTAGTATTCTATATGTAGCAAGAGGTTCTAATATACCTTGTGCATTATTGATTTTTTTAAAAATTTTTAACCACAAGATATAATCTTCATGACCTCTATTCTCGAAGTAAATCTTACCTAGTTTTTGGCTATCATAAATGGCTGTTAAACACCCAACACTACATGACTTTAACATAGTAAAATATGTAATATACTTTTTTGTAATAAACTTACCTAAATCATTATTGTCTCCATCAATTAAAGTGTAAGAACTATAAGTAAAAGCTAAATTATTTTTATTCATAAAAGAGATTTGTGTGTTTAATTTATGAGGAAACCATAAATCATCGGCATCAAGAAATGATATATACCTTCCTTTTGCTCCTCTTATACCTTCATTTCTTGCAAATGCTGGACCAGAATTTTTATCTAATTTTATAAGTTTTATACGATTATCTCGTTTTATATAACTTTCTATTAAAACATTAGAATCATCAGGTGATTTATCATCAATGATTATCATTTCCCAGTTGGTATAGGTCTGAGATAAAACTGATTCTATTGTTTCAGAAATAAATTTTGATGAGTTATATGATGGTGTGATTATAGACACTAATTCATTTTTCATTTTTGCATTCCCTTATTCCTTTTAACATTAAAATATAAAATCTAAATAAACTATAATTAGAAAGTTTATATTTTTTACAGGCAAATATAAATGATATAAGATAACTTTTTAACGAAAAAATTCTATAAAGAATAGCTTTATTAAAATATTTTACTTTTTCTTTGTGATAAATTGACATTAAAACTGAAAATTTCATCTATTTTTCCTTTGTAAAATAAATTTTGGTGTATTAGATTTATCAATCAACCACTTATACAATTCTTCATACATCTGCATAATAGCTATTAAAGAATAGTTATTTTGTATCCATTCTAACCCTTTATAACCTTTTTCTTTTAATTCTAATTTATTTAGTAAAGA
>JADGEG010000034.1 GCA_016744485.1 Arcobacter sp.
TTTTAATGTAATAAGAACAAAAAAAAATATTAATTTTAACAAGAATTCAAATCTTTTAAACTTAAGAAATGAAGGAATTGATTTATTTTTAAACATTAATCATAATAAATCAAATTTATCAAATTTTTCTTTTTCTATTAAATTATATGATATTAATAAACAATCTTTAGTTTTAAGTAAAACATTTTCTACTAATATTAAAGCTAGATATCCTTTTATTTCTCATCAAATGGCAATTAGTGTTAATGATTATTTTAAAGCTCCTTCAATTGCTTGGATGGAAAAATTTGTTATTCTTTCAATATCTAAGGGATCTAAAAAATCAGACATTGCAATAGCTGATTATACTTTAAACTTTCAAAAAACAGTTATTGCAGGTGGTTTGAATATTTTTCCTAAGTGGGCTAATAAAGAACAAGATAGTTTTTATTATACAAGTTTAAATCATAATGAAAAGTTCTGGCATGGTAGTTTGTTCAGATGTTAGTGCTGATGCTTCTAAGATACTTATAACAGCAGCTCCTAATCATCAAGCAGATATTTATATGTATGATGTAAAAACAAAATTAAAAAAAAGATTGACTATATATAAAGGCATTGATGTAGGTGGACATTTTGTAGAAAATGATACAAAGATTGTATTTGTTTCAAATAGATTAAAATTCCCTAATATATTTTCAAAAAAACTTGATGGAAGAATTATTGAACGCTTAGCTTATCATGGAAAAAATAATTCATCACTAAGTACATATAAAAATTTAGTTGTTTATGTAAGTAGAGAAGAAAGAGATAAAAAAACTTTTAATTTATATTTAATCTCTACAAAAGATAGTTTTATGAAACAATTAACTATAAATGGACGTAATCAATTTCCTAAATTTTCTAATGATGGAGAATCTATTATTTTTTTAAAACATCATAATAATGTAAGTTCACTTGGAATTATAAGGTTGAATTATTCTAAGTCATATTTATTTTCATACAAAAAAGGGAAGATCCAATCTCTTGATTGGTAAGTGGCTATTAAGTTTTATTTTTGTACACTTTATAAAATTATATTTAAGGAAAAGATATGAAGAGAATAAGTATATATTCAGTTTTGTTTGCAGTGTTTTTATTAGCAGGGTGTAGTCAAAAAAAAGAAGTAGAAGTTAGTAATGATAGTAGCAATAGTACTGTTCAAAGTAATACTTCATCAAGTACATCAGAGACTAATTTAAATAATATTGATGAACCACAAGTAAACCATGAAGTAATAGGTGTTATTAATGATATGTTAGTTAATAGTCAAGAAAATGGACATTTTTATATAATAAATGGTAAAAAAGTATTTATAGAAAACATATATTTTGCTTTTGACAAATATAACTTAGATGAAAAAATGCAAAATACTTCAAGTAATAATGCTTTTAAATTATCAAAAATTAAATCAAATACTAGAATTAAACTTGAAGGACATACTGATGAATGGGGAAGTGGTGAATATAATCAAGCTTTAGGTGTTAAAAGAGCAAAATCTGTAAGAAATAGTTTAATATCTGAAGGAATTAGTGGTGATATAATTGATTTAGTGAGTTTTGGAGAAAGTAATCCAGTTTGTACACAAAAAACTCAAAACTGTTGGCAAAAAAATAGACGAGTTGAACATAAACTTACAAAATAGACGATCAACACATAGATGAATAAAATAGTATTAATATTAGTTTTAATAATTATAAGCCTTGCTGAAGATTCTGAAGTTTCAGTTTTTGAAGCAGGTAACCTAGAGTCGAAAAATCCTTATGGTTTGAATTCAACTGAAAAAAATATTCTTAAGAACAAAAGAAGCTTAGGTAAAATTGATAGTAAAATAAAAAATTCTAAGCAAATACTTGAATCTTTAAATGAAAGACTAGATGGATTAGAATCAATATTTGAAGGTGATTCTCAAAAAGTTAATAATTTAGCTATTAAAACAAATAAATTCATAAAAGAATTTGAAGTAAGTAAAATAGAAAGACAAAACAATAAAAATGATATAATAGAGCTCAAAAATATAGCACAAGAACTTTTAAAAATTCAAGAGTCAAATAATATAAGTAATGAACAAAATATTAAGAATTTAAAAAAAGTAATGGAACAATTACTTAATTCTATCAATGCTATTAATTCTACATATATATCAGAAAAAGAATTTAAATCTAATATGAAGCAATTTATAACTAAAGAAGAGTTTAATTCTTTATATACTAAAACAACTTCAAGTAAAAAAGTACAAGATACAAAAAAACTTTCGAATAAACAAAAAGCAAGTATGTTAAATAATGCAATTAAACTATTTAAAAAAGATTATTTTACTAAAGCTATCCCAATATTTGAAACATTGATCAATCTTAATTATAAAAGTGCGAGTAGTAATTTTTATTTAGGAGATATTTGGTATTATAGAAAAAAATATGAAAGAGCTATACGATATTTTAAGACTTCAGCTATGTTGTATGATAAGGCAAATTATATGCCAAAACTTATGTTACATAGTGCTATATCTTTTGAAAATATAGATGATTTTTCTAGTGCTATTAATTTTTATTCTACATTAATAGATGTTTACCCAAATTCAAAAGAAGCGAAACAAGCAAGTATTAATTTATCAAAAATAAATTAACTAAATTTAAAACAGGAGAAGATATATGTCAGTTAGAGTTATTAGCATCGAGTATGATTTAAAAGATGCAAAATCAGGTGAACAACTTGATTCAAATGTAAATGGTAAACCTTTAGAGTTTATTACAGGAAAAGGTCAAATTATTCCAGGTTTAGAATCTAAACTTGTAGAAATGAATGAGAATGAAAAAGCAGATGTTTTAGTTGAATCTAAAGATGCTTATGGTGAAATTAAAGAAGATGCAGTTCAAACATTACCTAAAGAGCAATTCGCAGGTATTGAATTAACTGAAGGTATGAGTTTATATGGTACGGGTGAGCAAGGTGAAACCGTTCAAGTTACTGTCAAATCTTTTTGTGATAAAGAAGTTGTGATTGATTATAATCACCCAATGGCTGGAAAAACACTAATGTTTTCTATTTCTATTCTTGCTATTAGAGATGCTAGTGAAGAAGAAATACAAACAGGTGTAGTTGGTGGTATGGCTGCTATGAATAATAATGACAGTGGATGTTGTGGAGCTGGTGAGTCAAAAGAAAATGAGCCTGTTCAAAGTCGTGGTGGTTGTGGTTGTAATTAATAGTTGGTAGTTTACCAAAATACTTAAAAATATAAAATTTTATTTTATAAATTACAAAAAATGACATTGTTCAAGTAATATTACTTGAACAAAACCATGTTTTAAGATTAATTTATTGATTTTAGTACATAGTTTTATTGAAAGACAAAAGAATATATAGAAACAGGGGTTGTTAAGATGAAAAAAGTTGCTTTCATATTTCCAGGACAAGGTAGCCAAACTATAGGAATGGGTAAAGATTTTTTTGATAATAGCAAAATTGCTAAAGAAATGATATCAAAAGCTAGTAAAAGAATTGGGATTGATTTTAAAGAATTATTATTTGAGCAAAATGATGATTTAGATAAAACACAATATACTCAACCAGCTATTTTATTAGTAAGTTTAATTGCAAATCATATATTTAAAAATAGATGTGATATCAAGCCAGAATTTGTTTTAGGTCATTCTTTAGGAGAATTTTCAGCATTAGTTGATGCAGGAGCACTTGATTATTTAGATGCAATAGAATTAGTTCACAAAAGAGGGCTTTTTATGAATGAAGCTTGTACTGGAGTAGAAGCTGGGATGATGGCTCTTGTTGGTTTAGATGATGAAAATGTTGAAAATATTTGTGAAGAAGAAAGAAAAAATGACAAACAAATATGGACAGCAAATTATAATATGAATGGACAGATTGTATTAGCAGGAATAAAAAAGGATTTAGAATCTCTTGTAGATATTTTTAAAAATGCAGGTGCTAAAAGAGCTATTTTATTAAATATGAACATAGCTTCGCATTGTGAACTTTTAAGAAGTGCTGTTGAGAACTTAAGACCATATTTAGAAGAATATTTAAAAGAAGAGTTTTTACCAGTAATTTCAAATGTGACAGCAAAAGCATATACAACTAAATATGAAGCAATTGATTTGTTAACATCACAGTTAATATCACCTGTTAAATATAAACATAGTATTTTATCAAAATCACAAGATATTGATTTTTTTATTGAGTTTGGAAATGGGTCTGTATTAAAAGGTTTAAATAAAAAAATTGATAAGAGTACACCTACCTTAAATGTTAGTAATTTTGAATCTTTAGAAAAAACACTAGAGGTTTTAAATGCTTAAATTAGCAATTATGGGTGCGATGCGAGAAGAAATTGAACCTATATTAAAGCACTTTTCTGATATTAAAGTAAATGAATATGCCAATAATAAATATTATGAATTTAAATATGATAACTTAGAAATCATTCTAGCTTATTCAAAGATAGGAAAAGTTAATGCTAGTTTAACTGCAAGTGTATTAATTGAAAAATTTAAATGTAATGTTTTATTGTTTACTGGTGTGGCTGGTGCTATTAATCCTGATCTTAAAATAGGAGACTTGTTGATAGCTAATAAGTTATGTCAACATGATATTGATATTACTGCTTTTGGACATCCTTACGGCTACATTCCAGAAGGAAAAGTTTTTATTGAAACATCAAAAATACTAAGAGATTTAGCATTTCACATTGCAAGTGAAAATAACATTAAATTATCATTAGCCAGCATTGCAACAGGTGATCAATTTATAAACTCAAATACTCAAAAAGATTTTATTAAAAATACATTTAGAGCAGACGCCTTAGAAATGGAAGGGGCAAGTGTAGCACTTGTATGTGATGCTTTAGATGTACCTTTTTTAGTATTAAGATCCATTTCTGATACTGCTAATATGGATGCAGGATTTGATTTTGATGAATTTTTAAAATCTAGTTCTAAAACATCGGCTAATTTTATTTTACATATGATTGATAAACTAAAGAATTTTACAAGTATTGAAGATAAATAAACTTTTAAATATATTATGAAGCAAAATGTACTTTATTCACAAATAATAGCAGGGCAATATAAAGGTAAAAAACTAAAATTACCCTCTTTAGAAGTTACGAGATCCTCTAAATCAAGATTAAAAGAATCTTTTTTTAATGTTTTACAATACGATGTAATAGATAAACTTTTTATAGAAGCATTTGCAGGTTCAGGTTCTATTGGACTAGAAGCTATTTCAAGAGGTACAAAAAGAGCATACTTTATAGAAATAGATAAAAGTTCATATAAAACTTTAGTGCAAAATTGTAAATTAATTGATATAAATAAATGTCAGACTTTTTATGCAAATACTTTTATGCAAACACCCATACTTATAAATTCATTAAAAAACTCTAAAGATAAAATCATTGTTTATATAGATCCACCTTTTGATTTTAGAAACAATATGGAACATATTTATACAAAAGTTTTTGATATGATTAAAAATATTAAAAATGATAATGTTTTTATGATAATCATTGAGCATTACTCAAATTTAGAAATACCAGCAGTTTTAAATAGATTTATTTTACAAAAAACAAAAAAATTTGGTAAAAGTTCTTTATCATATTTACAATTAAATGATACAAATGTTTAAATTTTGCGTGTATTTGTTAGCTTCTATAATAGTAAGCATAATAATTCTACCATTTATTTATACTATTTCAGCTTATGATTTAAATCCTTTAAAGATTTTACAAGACCCATCAATGGAACATATTCTTGGAACAGATAGACTTGGTAGAGATTTATTTGCAAGACTTTTACAAGGTGCCAAAACTTCACTTATTATTGGGATTTTAAGTGCTGGAATTTCATCTTTATTTGGTCTTTTTATTGGTATTAATGCAGGATATTTAAAAGGTAATATTGATAAAAGTATTACTATCTTAATTGACTTATTTTTAACTTTCCCGACATTTTTTCTTCTTTTAGCATTAGTTTCATATTTTGAAGCTTCTTCTTTGGTTTTAATAATTGTTATTTCAATTACAAGTTGGATGGGAATGGCAAGATTAATTCGATCTCAAAGTTTTGCCATTGGAAATGAGCCATATATTAAGATATTAAAAATTGCAAATGTTTCTAAACTTAAAATCATATTTAAATATTTTGCACCACTCTTAGCTCCCATTGCTTTAATATCATTTACCTTAGGTATAGGTGGGGCAATACTAGCAGAATCAGGTTTGTCATACTTAGGACTTGGAATTAGTCCACCTCAGATGTCTTTGGGGAGTTTAATTAGTGATGGAAAAAGTGTAATGGATATAGCATGGTGGCTTACTTTTTTTCCTGGTCTTTTGATTTTTATAATTACTTTTTGTTTAATGCAAATATCTGATTTTTTACAAACTAAAGCAAATCAAAAAAATATAGTAAAAACTTAGAATTTATTTAAAAATTTATCAAGTAAGTTTGTTGATAAAATTCTTTTTGCAAAAGCTAATAAGTGAGTTGCATATGTCACATAATATCTAGGTTTTGGTTTTTTGCTTTTCATTATATGTAATACTACTTTAGCTACATATCTAGCTGGAAGATTAAAAGGTGTATCATCTACATCACTTTCGAGTCTTTGTTTTAATTGTTTTTTGTAGGCATTTTTGAAAAAACTAGTTTCTGTATTTATATGTTTGGTGAATTTTTTAAGAGCATTTTGTCTAAACTTTGAAGTAACTGGACCAGTATTAATAGTAGATATATATATATCACTTCCTTGTACTTCTTGTCTTAATGTATCACTAAGACCTTCAATAGCATATTTACTTGCATTATATGCACCTCTAAATTTTAAAGATATAAGTCCTAAAACTGAACTGTGTTGTATGATTTTACCACAACCTTGATTTCTAAATATTTGCATACTTTGGTATGTTAGTTCATGAAGTCCAAAAACATTTGTCTCAAATTGTTCTTTTAATACCTCTGTATTAACATCTTCTAAAGCTCCTATTTGACCATAACCAGCATTATTAAAAACTGCATCTAAATTTTTATCATTTTGTAGTATTTTACTTAAGGCACTTTTTATATCTTCTTTATTTCTAACATCAATTTTAAATGTCTCAAACCCTAAATTTTGAAGTTTTTGCACATCTTCTTTTTCTCTTGCACTTGCATAAACTTTATATCCATTATATTTTAAAACAAGAGCAGTTTCAAGCCCTATACCAGATGAACATCCTGTAATTAATATATTTTTCATTAAATTAACCTATATTTTTTTATATATGTTATTATATCTAAAAAATTTATTATAAAAACAAAAAGGTATAATATGATTTATGATAATACAAGTTTAAAAAGATTATTAGATAAAGAAGTACAAAATCGTAATAATAAAGATGAACTCTCTTATGATAAACCAGACCCACTTTTAATAGCTAAAAAATATACAGATGAATATATTATACTTTTATGTGCATTATTTGCCTATGGTAAAGCCTCTATGATAGTTAAATTTTTAGATAAATTAGATTTTTCACTTCTAAATCAATCAGAAGATACTATACGAAAGAACTTACAAAATATTTATTATCGTTTCCAAAATACAGATGATATTATTGCTGTATTTATAGCTTTTAGACGATTAAAACAAGAAATATCTTTAAATGAACTTTTTGTAAATACATATAAAAAAGAAAATAATATATTAGAAAGTATTGATACTTTAATAAATGAAATTTATAAAATAAATCCACATCAATCGCAAGGATATAAGTTTTTAATATCAAGTTGTTTTAAAAGAGACAAACAAAATATAATTAAACATATAGGTAATTCTCCTTATAAAAGATGGAATATGTTTTTAAGATGGATGGTGCGAAAAGATAAGCTAGATTTAGGCTTGTGGAGTAATATCAATAAAAAAGATTTAATACTTCCTTTAGATACTCACACTTTTAAAGTAAGTCAAAAATTAGGACTTTTAAAAAGAAAAACTTACGACCTTAAATCTGCAATAGAAATTACAAATAAATTAAAACTTTTTGATATTAATGACCCTATTAAATATGATTTTGCTTTGTATAGAATAGGGCAAGAAAAGATATTGTAAATATATTTCTATTATACAGTTTTTATATTTATTCATACAAATAATGTATAAATTATATTACATATTATTAATAGTTAGTAAAACTAAGAAGATTATCGATATTAATCGATAATCTTCTTCATGTTGGCATAAGAAATAATAGACTAGTGCCTAATTACATTCCCATACCACCCATACCACCCATGCCACCCATGCCACCCATATCTGGCATAGCAGGAGCAGGAGGAGATACATTTTCTTTTATATCTGTCACAGTAGCTTCTGTTGTTAATAATAATGAAGCTACAGATATAGAATTTTGCATAGCAACTCTTTCAACTTTTGCAGGATCAACAATTCCAGCTTTAAACATATCAACATATTGTCCATTTGCAGCATTAAATCCTAAATTTTCATTTGTAGACTTTGAAACTTCATTTGCGACAACACCAGCATCAAAACCAGCATTAAGTGCTATTTGTTTAAGTGGAGCAGAAATTGCTCTTAATACAATATCAGAACCAATTTGCTCATCACCTTCAAGCTCTAGAGATACTTTTGCTGCTGCTCTAATTAATGCGGCACCTCCACCTATTACAATACCTTCTTCAACAGCAGCTCTTGTAGCACTTAGTGCATCATCAACTCTGTCTTTTTTTTCTTTCATTTCAGTTTCACTTGCAGCTCCTACTTTAATAACTGCAACTCCTCCACTTAATTTTGCCAATCTTTCTTGTAATTTTTCTTTATCGTAATCAGAACTTGTATTCTCAATTTCTGCTTTTATTTGATTTACTCTTGACTTTACATTAGATGCACTACCAGCACCATTTACAATTGTTGTATTATCTTTATCTATTACAACTCTAGAAGCCGTTCCTAAAGATGATATATCAGTAGTTTCTAATTTCATGCCCATTTCTTCAGCAATAACGATACCACCTGTTAAAATAGCAATATCTTCAAGCATAGCTTTTCTTCTATCACCAAATCCTGGGGCTTTAACAGCTGCAATATTTAAAGAACCTCTTAATCTGTTTACAACTAAGGTTGCCAATGCTTCACCATCTACATCTTCAGAAATAATCAATAAAGGACGTCCTGCTTTATTTACTTCTTCTAAGATAGGTAACATTTCTTTTAAATTTGATATTTTTTTATCATATAATAAAATAAATGGATTTTCCATTTCAGTTGTCATTTTTTCTGTATTTGTTACAAAATAAGGAGATAAGTATCCTCTGTCAAATTGCATACCCTCAACAACATCTAGCTCATCAGAAATTCCTTTTGCTTCTTCAACAGTAATAACACCATCTTTTCCAACTTTTTCCATAGCTTTAGCAATCATTGAACCAATTGCAGTATCACTATTTGCTGAGATGGTAGCTACTTGTTCTATTTCTGTTTGATTTGCTACAACTCTTGAAGCTTCTTTTAAATTAGCTAAGATACTTTCACTTGCTTTATCCATTCCTCTTTTTAATGAAATTGGATTAGCTCCTGCTGTTACATTTCTTAAACCTTCTTTAAAAACACTATATGCTAAAATAGTAGCAGTTGTAGTACCATCACCTGCTTCATCAGCAGTTTTTGATGCCACTTCTTTTACTAGTTGTGCTCCCATATTTTCTAAAGTATCAGAAAGTTCAATTTCTCTTGCAACTGATACACCATCTTTAGTAATAGTAGGAGCTCCGAAAGATTTTTGTAAAAGAACATTTCTTCCTCTTGGACCCATTGTAACCTTTACAGCATCTGTTAGTTTTTCAACACCTAAAAATAATTTATTTCTTGCTTCATCACTGAATAATACTTCTTTTGCCATATAATTTTCCTTTTATCATTATCTTTTTTTATTTAAATTATGATTTTTTACATAATTCCTATAACATTTTCTAAATCTAGTACTAAATAATCAACACCATCAAGTGTTAAGTCTGTACCTCTAAAGTTTTCAAAAACTACAGTATCCCCAACATTTATATCATTAACTTCTGTGCCAGTTGCTAATACTTTTGCTGTATTTGGTTTTTCTTTTGCTGAATCTACAAGAATGATTCCACTTGCTGTTTTACTTTCAACTTCTTGTAATTGAACTAATATTTTTTTTCCTAATGGTTTAAAATTCATTATTATCTCCCTGTGTTTATTTTAGCACTCTAAATTTTTGAGTGCTAGAATTGTATAAAATTTTTGATTAATTGTCAAGCTATTTGAGCTAATAAGACTAAAGTTATGATATATGTGTTAAGTACAAAGGTAAACCCTTACACAATGCATTATATTGCTGATATCATTTTCAATTTTTTTTAATAAATTGATAATTGTTTTTGATAGTTAACATAAAGTTTATTAGAATATTTTTATTTTAAGTTTAAAAAATGTATATTTTATATAGATAATAAGCTTGAAACTATAGCTTCAAGCTTATATTGTTTAAGTTTATTTATTTAAAGCAGTTTTAGCAGCTTGTGCAACTTTTTCAAAAGCATCTGAGTCATTCATAGCCATATCAGCTAATATTTTTCTATCTAAAGTAATATCAGCTAAATTTAAACCATTAATAAATCTTGAATAAGAGATATCATTTAATCTACAAGCAGCATTTATTCTTACTATCCATAACTTTCTAATATCTCTTTTTTTTTGTCTTCTATCTCTATAAGCATAAACTAAAGCATGTTCTACTTGTTCTTTCGCTTTTCTGAAGTGTTTACTTCTTCCACTATAAAAACCTTTAGCTGCTTTTAATATCTTTTTATGTCTTTTTCTTCTAACTACACCAGTCTTAACTCTAGGCATATTATTCCTTTCTTTACCATTATATGTTTATAAGGTGTCGATTATTAAATCGAACTTATCCACTTAAATTTTTGTGGAGGGACTTAAAATTATGCTTGACAAAGCATTCTTTTTACTCTTGTTAAATCTACTTTAGCAACACTTTGTTCACTTCTTAGATTTCTTTTTCTTTTTTGTGATTTTTTCGTCAAAATGTGACTTCTAAAAGCTGATCCTCTTTTTATGGAACCATTTTTTTTTGGCTTAAATCTTTTTAAAGCACCACTGTTAGATTTCATTTTTGGCATGATAACTCCTTTTTAATAAACTTGCATTTTCACTAAAACTGAAAAGTCAATGATTTTACTTAAATAATCATTAATATACCTTGAATATATAAGAAAAAATATTTTTCTTATATATAAGAAGCAATTTTTTGACCATATTTAACCTCGTCATTTATCAAGTCATCTAAAATAACACAATCGTTTTCCCAAATTAAAACAACAGTAGAACCCATTTTAAAATAACCTAAACAATCAGCTTTTTTAATTTCTAAATTAGAATATTCATAAACCTTGATCTTGTTTGATTTTATATTAGTTTCAACTCTTTTTTCAAAATTAAATACCATTTGTCCGACATTTAAAGCTCCTACAAAGACCATGTAGAAGTATTTGCCATTTTTCTCACATTCTAAAATAACTCTTTCATTTTGTACAAATAAATCTAACTCTTTATTTAAATATCGCATATTTACAGGATATAGTTTACCTGGAACATGAATAAGTTTTTTAATTTTACAGTCTGTTATAGCATGATATCTATGATAATCTTTTGGGGATAAATAAAAGTTCATATATTTACCATCTTTAATTTTAGGAAAATTATCTTTACAATAATAAGTTAATAACTCTTCTACATTATATTCCATGCCTTTAATTTGTAACAATGTTTCATTTTTTATATTTCCACACTGAGAGACTAAGCTATCAGCTGGTGAGATTATATGTTTTGTATTTTCGTCATATTGTCGTACGACTTCTATTTTTCTTGTAAAAAGCATATTTAATGTTTTGTATTCTTTTGGATTTTTAAATTCTCTCATATCTAACTTTAAGAATTTAACATATCCTATATTTATAATATTTTGAATAAAAGGTGGAAATTCTTTTTTTGCAAATTTTCCAAAACTTCTTGAAATTAAATTTGTTATGTGCATTATTTTCCTTAATTTTTTAGTAATTTTATCAAAAAAAAACTTTACTTTTCAATATTTTGTATTTTAAAGTTTTTTTAATACACATATTTAATTGTAAATAATTGTTTATTTTAAATTTTCAATGAAATTCAATATTAATCTAACCCCAGTTCCACTAGCTCCACAAGGATTATATCCCCAAGGTTTTTCTTTATAAGCTGGTCCTGCTATATCAAAATGTAGCCATTTTTGTTTATTTTCTTTTTTAATAAACTTATCTAAAAACATACTCGCAGTAATAGTCCCACCAGCTCTTGAAGAAGATGTATTTGAAATATCAGCTACATTACTTTTGATTAAATCAAAAAGATATCTATTGTAAGGTAAAAAAGCTACTAATTCACCAGATTTTTTACTTGCTTTTGCAATTTTCTTTTTTAATTTTTCACTATGTCCCATAACTCCAGTTGTATACTCACCTAAAGCAATTAAACAAGCACCTGTTAATGTAGCAATATCAAAAATATAGTCAATATCTTTAATTTCATCTTGTGCATAACATAAACAATCAGCCAATACAAGACGACCCTCAGCATCTGTGTTCCTAACTTCTATTGTTGTACCATTTTTAGCTTTTAGTACATCATCTGGTTTATAAGCATTTCCACCTATCATATTTTCAACAGCACCAATAATTCCATGCACTTCATAAGGACAATTTACATCTTTTAAAGTATTCATAATACCTAAAACTGCACTAGCTCCACTTTTATCACACTTCATAGACAACATACCTTCTGAACTTTTTAAACTTAAACCTCCTGAATCATACGTTAAACCTTTTCCTACAATAACTATTTTTCTTTTTGTTTCTTTTTTTGGTTTATATGTTAAGTGGATTAATTGGCTTTCATGTCTTGATGCTCTTCCTACACTTAACATAGCATTCATATCATTTTTAAGTAAATAGTCTTCTCCAAAAACTTTACATTCTAAAAAATCTTTTTTTGCTATTTTTTTTGCATCATTTGCCATAGTTTGTGGATAATAATCTTCAGGTGTAGTATTTACAATATTTCTTGTTAAATTAACACTAGAACAAATAGCAATAGTTTTGTTTAGATTTTTTTCTAATTCTTGAAAAGTTTTTGAAGAGTTTTCAATATCAAGAACAATATCAAGCTTTTTTTCTTTTGTCTTAGATTTATATTTGTTAAATTCATAAGATCCTAAAAGTAAACCTTCGATTAATTCTTCTAATGCATACTCCTTGTCATTAGACTTCAAGGAAATTTTAATAATTTTTGCATTAAATTGCTTTAAACCTACAACTGCATTTGAAAATGCTATTTTTAAATCTTCACCTTTTAAACTAGAAGCTCCAATATAATATTTTTTATTACAGCTAAGAAAAGAGGATTGATTTTCTTGTGCTGTAAAACCAGATAATTTTAAAAGATTTTTATCTTTTTTATTAACTTTATTTAAATTATTTACAATTATTAACTCAATATCAAATTTTTGACAATCTTTTACTAATTTTATATTCATATATACATCCTTTAAAATATTTTTATATTATACATCAGATTCTATTGAAACATCCTCATCAATTAGTATTTTTATATTTGATGAACCATTAATACCTTGATAAACATCAAATGTTTCACCATCTATATCTTCTTTACCTTCTTTTGTCCAGTTGTTTGAGCCACCTTCGAGTGTAACTTTATCTCCACTATCATCACCAAATATTTTTAATTCATATTCTTTTGTTGATAAATCTAAAATATCATTCAAACTAATATTAATATTATCAGAAGTATTGTTTTTTAAATTAATCGAACCATCATTAATTCGTGATAACAAGTCAATATCAATTAGATCAGTAGACATTAAATCTGCTGAAACTGTAGTAGATTTATGAGTATAATTGATATTAATATTAATACTAGAACTTTCACTGTCTCCATCCGCATCTGTTATTGTAAAAGGTATGTGTAATTTTGCAATATTTATTGTATCATCCAAAGATATAAAATCATATTGAGGGTCATCTCCTGATATGTCACTAGCTTTTATTTTTATAACTTCTCTATTTCCTTGTTTAGCAATTAATTCTAAACCATCATCTGAAGTA
>JADGEG010000202.1 GCA_016744485.1 Arcobacter sp.
ACTCATATTGCTGATGTTAAGTTACCTTTAAAAGGAAATTGGAATTTAATAGCTAAATTTAAAATAAAAAAAGATAAAGCCTATTTTTATATAAAATCAAATGCTAAATAATAAAACACTTTTAGTATTTCCAAGTTCACGCTCAATACGAGATTATATATCAAAATCTCAAACACAAGATATATTACTTCCTTCCATTGTAAGCATAGATGAGTTTTTTAAAAAATCATTCTATTTTAAAAATAAAAAATATATTGATGAAGAAGAAAAGTTTTTATATTTAAAAGAAGCTGTTATTGATGTAAAGTTATACAAGCTAGGTATTTCTTCAAGTTTTTCTGCATTTTTAAAACAAAGTTATTATATATATAGATTTTTTTTAGAACTAGCAAGTGAGAAAATAAATATTGATATGTTATTGAAATATGATACTTATGAGTATTATGCTGAACATTTGCAAATATTAAAAAATATTAGAACGAAGTATATGGATATACTTGATACGAATAATGCAATTGATAAGCTTAATATAGATAAACATGCTATTTTAAATACAAAATATATAAATAAATTTTTAGAAATTGAAATTTATTTTGAAGGATACTTTACTAAACAAGAATTTGACTTTATACAAATGATTTCAAAAATAAAATTATTAAAAATAAATTTTATATCAAGTAAATATAACCAAAAGTCAATTGAAAAATTTACAGATTTAAACTTATCTTTTAATTTAAATTGTGAGTATAAAATAGATTTTACAAATAAAATATTATTAGAATCAAAAAAGATAGAATCAAAAATTAAAAAATTTGATATAAAAGCTTTTTCATCAAGAATAAATCAAATTGCATATATAAAAAAATCTATAATTAATTCTATTAATAATGGTATTGAAGCTTCAGATATAGTACTTGTACTACCTGATGAAAAGTTTGTAAACTTATTAAAATTATTTGATTATGAAAAATACTTTAATTTTGCAATGGGTCTAAATATTTTTAATACTAAACTTTTTAAAATTATCGAAGCTATACATTTATTTATAAGTGAAAACGAAATTAAAAATAAAAATAATATAGAATTTTTAAACTTAGATATTGATACTATTAATAATTTATTCATTAATAATTGGAATAAAACTTTAACAATAAAAATATTTAAAGAAATATGCCAATACTTTATTTCTTTAGAAACAAATAAAGAATTAATACAAAAATTTTCTGAAATAGTATATAAATTAAATAAGATATTTTTTTCATTTAAAAATGATATTTTATTAAAAGATGCCTATAAAATTTTATTTCAACAAGTTTCGACCATAACATTAGATGATGTTTCTTCAGGAAAGATAACGGTTTTAGGATTATTAGAATGTAGAAAAGTTTCATTTGATACAGTTATAATATGTGATTTTAATGAACACTTAATACCCAAAAAAAATATAAAAGATAAATTTTTATCTACTAGTTTAAAACAAGCTGTTAATCTTCCAACATCCTATGATAGAGAAAATCTACAAAAATATTATTATGATAGATTAATAAATCAAGCACAAGAAGTTTATATATCTTATGTTAAAAATGATACAAATCAAATTTCAAGATTTGCTAATGAACTTTTTTTTCAATATAACAATTTAATAAATAATGATAAAACTTATGATGATATATACAAGCATGTCTTGTACACACACAATACCTTATATCATTTTGATAAAGATATTATATTAGATATTGATTTATCAAAAAATGTATGGTCAGCTAGTTCCTTAAAATGTTTTTTAGAATGCAAAAGAAAATATTATCTAAAATATATTGCTATTGTAAAAGAACATGATATAAGTTTAAAACCAAAAGCGTATGAGTTAGGGAATATTGTTCATAAAGCTTTAGAATTATATTATAAACAAGATATATTAACATTTGAAAAATTAAAACAAATTTTTGATAATATAAAAATACAAAATACTTTTTTAATCTTAGATTTAGAAGTTTTTAAAAAAAATTTATATAAATTTTTTAATAAAGAAACAGATTTATTTAAGCAAGGAAGAACTATTGTAACTTTAGAAAAATCTTTTAGTTTTAAATATAGGAATATTAAAATTAAAGGTACAATTGATAGAATTGATAAAGTAAATAATATTTATGAAGTGATTGATTATAAAACTTCAAGCTCTCTTAAAGTAGATACAAAAAGAACATATGAAAAATCAAGTGATTTTCAATTAGAGTTTTATTATATTGCTACTTCATTGTTGTATAATACAAATGATATCAAAGCATACTATTACGATCTTAATAATATAAAATTATTAGAAGAAACACAATTAGGTATAAAAATAGACTTATTAAATAAAATATTTGAAGAATTAGAAACAAAAAAAGTAAACTTTAATAAGTGTGAAGATAAAATACGATGTGTGTATTGTTCATATACACATATTTGCAATAGAGATTAAAAAATGAAATACCTTAAGGAGTTCAACTATGAGTTTATATAAATACCTATTTGTATTTATACTTGTTGTTTTTACAATGAATGCAAAAGAAATACAAAATATTAAATATTTGGAAAATATTAATAATTCAAATATTTTACTTAAAGAATTTTTAACTTCTAATACTTCAAAATATACAATTGTACTAGGTACACTTATAACATCAAAAAAAATTAACCTTAAATATTTAAGAAAATTTAATATAAAATCTAATGCTATAGTTTATAAATATGGCTATAATCATAAATACTCTGTAGTTTTATATGGTTTATATAATACTTATGAACAAGCAAAGAATAGCTTAAATAATTTACATAGGATTTTATTGAAATCTAAGCCTTATATATCAAGGTTAAAACAACAACAATTTTTATATACAAAATATAATTATACTCAAAGTAAAGAACTTAAAAAACCTATGACAAAACATAAGCAAAAAAATATTTATTTTAATGCAAATAGTAAATTAAAAAATAAATTTTTAAATGGAAATAGTAAATATTATGCAATAGCCCTTGCAACTATTCCATCAAATAAAAATGGTTTTAGCAAATATACAAAAAGACATAAATTAGGAAAAGAAGTTATCTT
>JADGEG010000035.1 GCA_016744485.1 Arcobacter sp.
AACATAAGCTTTTGTTTTAAATCCAACTTCAATATTTTTAAAAATTTCATTATGATAAATTAAGCCTTCATATTCATTATTAATAATAACTTTAAAACCTAAAGGTGTTTTAAAAAAAATCAATATATTTATTTCATCATTTTGGGAAAAATGGCTTACTTTAACATTTAATATAAATTTCTCACTTCCTATTAATCGATTTGTTTTTATATCTTCAATAATTTTAATAATTTTATAATTTCCAACACGAAAAACAGATTTTTGCTTATTTTTAGGTACAAGTAAATCTTTTGCTAAACCTATATCAACAAAAGATCCAAACTTAGTAGTATCAACAACTTTTAAAAATGCAAATTCATTTTTCATAACATAAGGTATTAGTGTTGTACAAACTAGTCTATCTTCTGAATCTGTATAAACAAAAACATTAATAATGCAATCTAATTTAACATCATCTGCAATATAAGCATTTGGTAAAAGTATTTCTTCTTCATCTAAGCTAATAAGGTATGCACCTGGTTCACTAATTCTATGAACTCTTAATTTATTAATTATTCCTATTTCAATATGTTTATTTATCATAAATTATAATACTTTCTTTAAAGTATTTTTTATTTCATTTACATTTGAAAAATCAGTTATTTTTGTAAAAAATTTACCTTTTTTATCAAAAATATAAATATAAGAAGTATGACTAACACTATAATCCATAGCCGAACCTTCGAGGTCAAGTACTTTATAATATGCACCATAATTTTTTATAATTTTATCTATATTTTTTCTATTCGATGTTGAACCTACAAAATTTTTATGAAAATACGAAGCATATTCTTTTAAGTTTTTCAACGTATCTCTTTTTGGATCAACAGAAATAAACAATGCTTTAAATTCATCTACTTTTTCTTTTGGAAATGTATCAAGTGCAGCAGATAGTGTACTTAGACTTGTAGGACAAACATCTGGACAATAAGAATATCCAAAATATATAGCTAATATCTTTCCTTTAAAATCATCTTTTGAAATCTTACCATCAATAGTATCAACAGTAAAATCATACTTCATATTTTCTTTATACTCTTTAATTACTGGACTTAATAAAATTATTAAAGCCGAGGATATAAGCAATATTATTAAAAAATTCTTTTTCATTTTATTCCGTTTCAAATTGGTACCTAGCACCAATAGTTTTATTTTGTGTTTTAATTTCTATATCTATATTCCATTTCATTTTTCCTCTTGGACAAAGAGGTAAAATACCTTTTGCTTCATATAAACCTTTTCCTAAGTTTTTAAGTTTAAAATTAAAATAACCCATAAACATACTAGTAGAATAAATATTTAAACTAGTATCTTCTAAAAAGTGATTTGAACTTTTTACTTTAAATACTAATGGTTTAAAAACAGGAATACTTTTTGGAAAAACCTCTAATGATACAAATGTATTATCTTCTAGTGTAATACTACAAGAATTTTTATGTAAATTGCAATTTTCTTGTACAATAAATTTGGTTTTTGTTTCAAAAATATTTATCAATTCTTTAAAATCTATCAAAAAATATGTAGATACTATTAAAATAATTGCTAAACTTTGAAAAATAATACTTTTAATCATAAAATATTATTTTAATGTGTTTTTATTTTCATCTTTTTCATTCCATGTTCTTGCATTTTCATCTTTTTCATTCCCACATGTTGCATTCCTTTCATTACTTTTTTTACAGGAGCATTAATACTAACTTTTGCACCATTAGAAAAAATCAACTCAAAATCAAAACTTTTTCCAACTTTTAGTTTTTTATTTAAACCAAGTAACATAATATGAAAACTACCTGGTTTTAAAATAGTTTTTGATAAAGCTTTTATATCAATTTTATCAACTTGATACATTTTCATAACATGATTTTTCATTTCATGAGTATGTAGCTCAATATTTTTTGCAATATTTGATTTTACTTCAAGTAAAGATACATTTTTGGAAGTATGATTTACAATAGTTAGAAACAATGCTGAGTTAGGAATACTTGGAGGTATTTCTCTTATATAAGAATTTTTTACTTCAATAGATGAGGCCAACATACTTGCTACAAGTACTAAACTTAACAAAACAATCTTTTTTAACATTTTTTAACCTTTTTTTTAAATTTAGATTATTATAAAAAATAAAAGTTAATTTTATGTTAAAAATTAAAACTTATTTAATAGATTCAAATACTTTATGCATATTTCTTGCTATTGATTTATTATTTCTAATATCAAGCAATCTTTTTTGTCCTTTAATTCCAACTTCGCTTACTTCATCTTTTGATAGACTAATAATAGTTTCTAGCTTTTGAGTAATAGAATCTACATCAAATTTACAAAACCATGCATCAAAATCATCTGTAAAAATATTTAAAGTATCTGCATTTGCTGTCATTATAGAAGGAACTGCTGAAGAATAATAATTTAAAACTTTTACAGGAGTAGAAGTATTAAAAAGTGAAATATCAGGCAGTATGGAAACACCAATATCAGCTTGTGCTATTAAAGCTAAAAGTTCTTTTTTAGTTGTAGCTACAAAAAATTTAACATTTTCACCTAATCTTAAACTTGGATACTGTGCAATTAATTTTTTTGCATAATCTTCTTCTTCTGTTGCAAGCATTAACGTAAAATTACCCTTCGTGTTTGCAAAAGCTTCTAATACGATATTAAATTCTCTAATTTTATCCAAAGCCCCACAAAAGAAAAATCTTTTTTCTTCACCAGTATGTTGTATATTATCATGAAGAACTTCAGGATCAATTGCAGGTGGAATTATAAACGATTTAATATTAACATCTGAAAAATATGTTTCATGTAATTTTTGAGATGATGGCATAAATAAATCACATTTATTAATTAATTGGGTTTCAGAAAATGTCTCTAATTTACTTGTAAATTTACTAAGAAAAGTTGCCTTTGATGCAAATTCTACTTTGGCTCTTTTTTTTGGAAAAGAAAATCTATACCCTATTTTAAAATTATATTTATCTTTAACTTTTAATATTGTTTTTAAAATACTTCCTGTATTTCGTATAACCACGTAAGAATAAGAATTAACATCGACACCATATCTTTCTAACTCACCTAATACATCATTTTTATTTATACTTGGAATTACAAATCTTTCATCTTTAAATTGAGTATCTGTTTTAAAATCAGAAAAATATACAACATCAACTTCATAATATTTTCTTAAATATTTTTTAAATAAAGGACCTATGAAACTATGATCTGTATATTCATCTTGATCTGTTATATATAAAAATTTTTTCATAATTTATCTCCTGTTCTTTATAGTTTGAAAGTATTATACTTCAGATTTGATAAAAATATATAATATTTTATGATTTTTCTTGTAAAATATAAATATATGTGAAAAATTAGCTCTTTTAAATACAAAAAAAAGGTAAAATAATAAATGTTAGTTTCACTAATCGTGGCATATGGTAATAATTGGCAAATAGGTTTAAATAATAAACTTTTATGGTATATAAAAAAAGATTTAGAAAATTTTAAAGCTTTAACACAAGGTCATCATATAATAATGGGACGAGAAACCTTTTTATCTATAAATAAAATTCTTCATAAAAGAACAAATATTGTTTTATCAAAAACAAATTTTTACCATAAAGATGTTCATACTTTTACTCAAATTAAAAAAGCCTTAGATTTTTGTAAAAAAAACAAAGAACAAGAAGTATTTATCATTGGTGGTGCACAAATTTATGAATTATGCTTTCCATATGTAAACAAATTGTATTTAACAAAAGTAAATTATGATGGACCAGCAGATACATATTTAAAAAATATTGATTTCAAACCTTGGGTTTGTGAAAAAGAAGAATTTTATAAAGAAATTATACAAAATGGAAAAACTAAAACTTTAGCATGGACCTATAAAGTATATTATAAAATAAAAAATTAAAAGCTTCAAGAGTATGTAAGTTATTTTTTAATAAAATCTTAGCACATATACAAAGGGGAATTTATGTATACAGCTTTTTTAAAAATTAGTTTTGCAATCATTTTGGCAATTTTATTCACTAGTTGTGCATTTAATCAATCGAAAACAAATAATAATTACTCAAATAATGGTGTAGTAAAAGAAAACAATAAAGTTCAAATTACAAAAAGTCATTTACAAATAGCAAAAGATAAGCAAAAAAATATTGTAAGACAAAATACAATCGAAGCTACTATTACCTCACTTGCTACTCAAATGATGAGGAATAAAAAGATGAATACAAATAAACCCGTATTAATTACTTCTTTTGTCAGACTTGATAACTTGAAAAAAACTACAGAGTTTGGAAGAATTATTAGTGAAAGTTTAATTAATGAATTATCTAATAGAGGTTTTAATATTATTGAATATAGAGGACAATTAAATGTATCTATAAATGATGAAGGTGAATATTTCATAAGTAGAAAAATTAAAAAATTAAAAAGTGATATACCAAATACTTATGTAGTTGTAGGAACTTATTCAAGACAGTATGGAAAAATTATGTTAAATGCAAGAGTTATTGATAATATTACAGGAAAAATTATCTCAACTTCAAGATCAACATACAATCATCAAAGAAGAAATGATTGTATTTTATTTAAAGACTGTAAGCCAGCTAGAACAATTAGAATTATACAAGAAAAATAAATTATATGATTGAACAAAGAAAAAAAATATTAAAGATATTCTCTTCTTTAATGTTTTTACTTGTATTTTTAAATTCTTGTGCATATCACAAGGATTTGACAGGTACAAATGACTTTCATAGTTTAGTATCAAACTTAGTAAAAAAATCATCTATAAAGTTTAAAAAATATATTTCATTAGATGAAGTTGTTCTTGTATCTGATTTTGTTAATTTAGACAAACTCAAAAATCATTCAAAATTAGGGTTTTTATTATCTCATAGTTTAAAAGACAGTTTATTAAATAAAAATATTATTGTAAGAGAAGTTGAAGTAAGTGAAAATTTTTTACTTGGGAAACATGGATTTAATGTATTAACAAGAAAGCAAAAAAACATTAAAAACAAAACAATTACAAATTCAAGGTATGCAGTAGTTGGAACATATATACTTACAAAAAAGAACTTAATTGTATTTGTAAAATTAATTAATATTTACACAGGAGATATCTTAAGTTCAGCACAAGATAAAATAAGTATAGATGAAGAAATATTGGATCTAGAAAAAACAAAAAAACAAAAAAGATTTATAATTACACCTTTAGTTTTATAAAAAAATTTCTAAAAAGTTTTTATAATATCTTTAATTAAAAATTGTAAAGAAGTTTTTCCCATAAACTCATTTTTATTAACATTAACTATTAAATCTATATAATTGTCATTTATGTTTTGTGTTGAGTAAAATTTTAAAGCTTCATATATAAATCCATTACTATTTAAAGTTAATCTTAAATGATTTTTATCTTTTCCAAATAACTCTGTTTTTAATATTTGTGCATTTTTTATAGAAAATATTGGTTTTACATTATCTAAACCATAAGGTTCAAACCTTTGTATTATCTCAATAAACTCCAAATCAACACAAGAAACATCTATTTCTCCTAAAACTTCTGGTTCTATATATAGTTGAGTTTCTTGCTCTAATTGTGTATTAATTTGAAGTTTAAATTGTTCAATATTTGTTTCTTTTAAAGATAAACCAGCAGCATTTTTATGTCCACCAAAACCAAATAAAAGTTTAGAAGTTTGCTTTATTATTGTATAAAGGTTAATATTGGCATTTGCTCGCACACTTCCTTTTGCAATTCCATTAGAAATAGAAAAGACAAAAGCTGGTTTTTTATACTTATGTAATAATTTAGCAGCAACTATACCTATTACTCCTTCATGCCAATCTTCACCCCAAACTATAACTGCACTATCTTGTTCTTTAATTTTAGTATCTGCTTTTTGTAAAATACTTTCTTGTATTGTTTTTCTGTATGAATTTAATTCCTCAAGAATACTTAGACGATGACTTGCTTCATATTCATCTTGTGATAATAAAAAAGATAAAGCAAGTTTTGCATCATCCATTCGTCCTGCACTATTAATCAAAGGTGCAATAAAAAATGCTATATCATCTGAAATAAAAATATTTTTTTTCATTTTTTCATTTAACTTTTTAAAAGCAGGTCTAGCAGATGATTTTATTTTTTTTAAACCATATTTTACCATTAAATAATTAAGATCAGTCATTGGCATAATATCAGCAATTATGGCAACACACAAAAGATCAAAAAAACTTGCCATATCAATATCTAATAATAGTTCTTTTTTTAAAGCAACACATAAGTACCAAGCAACTTGAGCGCCACAAATATTTTTAATAGGAAATTTACAATCTTTTTGTTTTGGATTAATAATTGCATAAGCATTTGGTATATGATTTGAAACAGTATGATGATCTGTGATTATTACATCTATATTTTTATCATTTAGTAAGTTTACTGCTTCAAATGCACCTATACCATTATCAACAGTAATTACCAAACCTGAAGAAATAAAATCAACAATTTTAACAGATAACCCATAACCATGTTGAAATCTATTTGGTATTATATAGTTAACTTTAATATTTATTTGTTTAAAAAAATCAAGCATTATTGTAGTTGATACGACACCATCAACATCATAATCACCTACAATTGTAATTTGTTCTTTATTTAAAATAGCTTTTTTAATTCTTAATGTAGCTTTTTTTATATCTTTAAAACTATTGGGTTGAGGAATTTGTGATAATTTAGAAAATTTTCTATTTTTATATCTATTGCTTAAAATAGAAAATAATTTCTCTTTTGTAATTAACTTTTTTTTATCTATTATTTGAAGCTGCTTTTATAAATTCTAAAATAATTGGATTTGGGCTTTCTAGGTGAGAAGTAAATTCAGGATGAAATTGAACTCCAACAAACCAAGGATGATCTTTTAACTCAACTGTTTCTATTAAACCGTACGACGAAGCACCTGAGATAATCATTCCAGCATTTTCTAAATCAGTTTTATAAAAAGGATTCATTTCATATCTATGTCTATGTCTTTCAAAATAAGTTTCATTATTTCCATAAGCTTTTTTAATTTTAGTACCTTCTTTTGGAATAAAAGGGTATTCTCCTAAACGCATAGTTCCACCCATTGGTGATTTATGTGTTCTTAATTGAGTATCACCACTTTGATCTATAAATTCATCAATTAAATAAATTAAAGGATTTGTAGTGTTTTCATTAAACTCAATAGAGTTAGAATCTTCTAGACCTAAAACATTTCTAGCATATTCAATAACAGCTAATTGCATACCTAAACAAATACCTAAATACACTATTTCATTTTCTCTTGCATACTGAATTGCTTTAAGTTTTCCTTCAATTCCTCTATTTCCAAACCCACCTGCAACTAAAACAGCATCACAAGCACCAATAACTTCATAGGCACCAAGAACTTCAATTCTTTCACTATCACACCATGTAATATTAATTTTGGTATTTAAATTTGCACCTGCATGAACCAATGCTTCAGTTAATGATTTGTACGATTCTTTTAAATCTAAATATTTACCAACAAATGCAATAGTTAATTCATCTTGTGGTAGCACAATATGTTTGACTAGAGTTTCCCATTTTTGCATATTTGGTTTGATTTTAATATTAAAATGATTTGATAAAGGACTTAAAATACCTTCTTTTATGAAGTTTAAAGGTACTTGATAAATAGAAGCAGCATCACTAGCTTCAATAACAGCATTTGCATTTACATCACAAAACATAGCAAGTTTTCTTTTTAAATCTTTTGGTAATGGCCTTTCAGTTCTACATACAAGCATATGTGGAGTAATACCAATTCTTCTTAATTCTTGAACACCATGCTGTGCTGGTTTTGTTTTAAGTTCACCAGCTGCTGCTAAATAAGGAATTAAAGTGACATGAATATTCATGGTGTTGTCATCATCTAATTCATGTTTTAATTCCCTAATAGCTTCCATAAAAGGTAAACCTTCAATATCTCCAACAGTTCCACCTAATTCAACAATTAAAAAATCATGTTCTTTTCCAGCTTTTTTAATTCTATCTTTAATTTCATCAACAATATGAGGAATGACTTGAATTGTTTGACCTAAATATCCACCTTTTCTTTCTCTTCGTAAAACACTTTGATAAACTTGTCCTGTTGTAAAATTATTCTTAGCACCCAATGTTGCATCAATAAAACGCTCATAATGCCCTATATCTAGATCAGTTTCAGCTCCATCAGCAGTTACAAAAACTTCTCCATGTTCTAATGGACTCATAGTTCCTGGATCAACATTTAAATAAGGGTCTATTTTTAACATAGAAACATTAAGTCCAGATTGTTTTAAAATTGTAGCAATAGATGCTGAGGTAATACCCTTTCCTAATGAACTTAATACTCCACCTGTTACAAAAATATATCTTGTCATTTATTTATTCGCCTTAATTATTATCACTTATATTTAAAAGTCTATTTAACTTTTTCTAAATATTCACCAGTTCTAGTATCAACTTTTATAAATTCTCCTTCAACAATATGAAAAGGAATTTGAACAACTGCACCACCTTCTAGGTTTGCTGGTTTTTTACCACCTTGTGAATCACCTTTGAAATTTGGTGGTGTTTCAAGTATTTTAAGATTCATAGTCATTGGCGGTTCAACACTTATGGCTTTTCCTTTAAAAAATAACATATCACAATTCGTACCATCAATAATCCACTTCTTAACATCGCCAACTTGATTATATGTTAATGCAATTTGCTCATAAGTATTATTATCCATAAATTGCAACATGTCACCATCATCATACAAAAACTGCATTGTTTTTTGCTCTAAATCTGGCACTTCACATTTATCTCCTGCATGGAATGTTTTTTCAATTACTTTATCATTTAAATAAGATTTAATTTTACATCTAACAAAAGCTGCACCTTTACCTGGTTTTACATGTTGATATTCAATTATTTTATAAGGTATACCATCATGCTCAATTTTCATGCCTTTTTTTAATTCATTCATACTAATTGCCATAATATTCCTTTAAATTTCTGCATAAGTTACACAAATTGCAGCATCTATATTTGATAATTTTTCTAAAATTTCACTTGTAGCACAATCATCAATTACAATTACTGCTAACGCTTCATTTTTATGCCTTGCTAACCTAAAATCAGAAATATTAATTCTTTGATCAGCTAATATCCTTCCAACTTCGCCAATAACCCCAGGAACATCAGAGTTTCTAATCATTATCATATTACCTTTTGGTTCAATATCAAAAATAAAATCATCAATTTCAGTTATTCTTTGAATTTCATTGTCAAATACAGTTCCAGATATTGTATTTATACCATTTTGTGTGATTATTTTAATAGATACCTTATTACTATATCCATCAATATGTGTCATTTTTGAAGTAGAAAACTTAATATTTTTTTCTTCTGCCCAAAATTTAGCATTTACATAATTCACTTCTCCACCACTGCAAACAAATAATGCTCCAACAGTTGCAAAAGTTAATAAAGGTTCAAGATAAGAAGATATTTCTCCTTGTGCTGAAATACAAATTGAACGAATAGGGCTTTTATCATTTTGTGTACTTAGAAATGCCATTTTTTGTGTTAATTCTATATATGGTTTAACAAATGCAGGTATTTTAGACTCATCAATTGGTAAATTAAGTGCATTAGGATAAGCGATTCCTCTTGCTGCTTCTAATGCATTTTGTGCTGCTTGAATAGATATTTTCTTTTGTGACTCTTTTGTATTTGCACCTAAATGTGCAGTAACAAGAACATTTTTTAAGTCTAATAAAGGATGATTAGTTGCTGGCTCATCTACAAATACATCAATTCCAGCCATTGCTATTTTACCAGATTTTAAATTATTATATAGTGCTTCTTCATTGTATAATCCACCTCTTGCACAATTAATAAGTATAACACCATCTTTCATTTTTGAAATTTCTTCTTCATTAATTATATTTAGTGTTTCTTGATTTTTTGGTGTATGAATTGTAATTAAATCACAATTTAGTATATCTTGAAAACTTGATGTATATGTAATTCCTAAGTCAGTAGCCTTTGTTGAAGGAATATAAGGGTCATATGTTACAACATCCATTTCAAAAGCTTTTGCTCGTAATGCCACTTTATGTCCAATATTTCCAAAACCAATAACTCCTAGTTTTTTACCATATAGTTCATTTCCATACCAATCTTCTCTTTTCCATATTCTTTGTTCTTTTAATTGATTATGAGCATAAGGAAATTTTCTCATACAAGATAAAATATGTGCCATTGTTAATTCAACTGCGGCAATAGTATTTGCAGTTGGAACATTCATAGCAATAATACCTTTTTTACTACATGTAATAATATCAACATTATCATAACCAACACCAGCTCTTATTAATGCTTTTAAATTAAGAGCTTTATCTAAAAAAGTTTTATCAACAGTAGTTGAGCTTCTTGTAATTACAATATGTGCATCTTTAATAACACTAAGTAATAACTTTTTATCAATATCAGCAGCATATACATAATTTATATCTTTACTTGCTTTTAATATATTTAACCCATCTTCGTGGATATGATCACAAACAACAATTGTATACTTATTCATTTACAAAAACCCTTATAATTATTTAAGGCGATTTTCTAATAAGTCACCAAGAGTCATAGAAGATGTATCATTTACTGATTTTAACAACTCTTTTTGTTCTTGCTGTTCTAATCTTTTTACTGATAATCTAACTCTATTTCTTTTTGTATCAATATTTATTACAACAGCTTCTAAGTCATTGCCTATTTTTATATCTTCAACAACAATTGGCTCTAAATCTTCTGTTCTAATTAAACCATCTAAATTATTTTCTAAGATAATGAAAACACCAAAATCTTTAATATCTTTAATTTTACCTTTTACAATATCCCCATTTTTATAATTTTGTTGAAATTGTTTTGCAGGAGAAGGTAATGTTTCTTTAACACTTAAGGAAATATTTTCTTTATCAAGGTCTATTTTAATGATTTTGATTTCAATATCATCACCTTTTTTATATAAATTTTTACATTTATCACTAGAGTCCCACGATACTTCCTCATTATGTAATAAACCATCAACTCCATCAATTGTAATAAAAGCTCCAAATTCAGTAAGTGTTGCAATTGTACCATTTACAACACTTCCAACTTTATTATTTGATACAAATTTTTTAAAAGGTTTTTCGTGTAAATTTTTTAAAGAAACTCTTAGTCTTTTTTTCTCAACATTTAATTCGATAACTTCAACATTAACTTCATCACCTAATGTTAATAAATCTTTAGGATTTTTAATACTTTTGTTCCAAGAAATTTCAGAAATATGCAATAATCCTTCAATATCATTTCCTAAATCAACAAAAGCACCATAAGATTCAAAATTTGAAATAGTAACTGTAATTGTATCACCAACTTCTAATTCATCTCTAATTTCTTCCCAAGGATTAGGAATAGCGGCTTTAATAGATAGAGATAAGTGTTGTTTGGTTTTATCATAGGACATAACTAAAACACTGACTTCGTCACCTTCATTATAATAATTTGCAGGGTTAACTGGGCCTTTATAAGATATTTCATTATAATTTACAAGTCCGTCCATTCCACCTAAATCAACAAACATACCATATGATGTGATTTTTTTAATAATCCCATTAACCACTTCACCTTTTTCCATGATTTGAGAAACTTTTAAGTCTTTTTGAACTTTTGCTTCTTCAATTAGTTTTTTTCTTGAAACTATAATAGAGTTTTGTGCTTCATTTACTTTCAGCACTTTAGCTTTAACTTTTTTACCAACAGCACCAAATGATTTTAGATAAGATTGTGCCATTGGCATAAAATATTCTAAACCATTGTCATCTTCAATGATAAAGCCACCCCTATTTTTAACAGAAGTAATTTTTCCTTCAATTATAGCTTCTTCTAAATCATCTTTGTGTTGTTCGACAAATGATTCAAATTTAAGTTTTTGAAGAACTTTCTTATGTGATATAGAAGGTCTCTCTCCTCTACTTCCCATAAGAACTACTTTAATAGTGTCACCTTGTTTATATTGTATTTCACCATTGATGGTAATTTCAGAAATATGTAATCTTCCTTCAATTTTTTGACCAACATCAATAAGGACAGATTCATCAGTAATTTCTACAATTACACCATCTACGACTGAATTATTTTCAGTATTTTCGAAAGACTCATTAAGCATTTGCTCAAAATTTAAGTCTTCACCAATTTCAATATCTTCGATATGCATTTCATTCCTTCGTGTTAAACGTTTTTTATAAATAATAGCAATTGTATCTTATACTATATTAGTATTAGATAAGTTTGTAATTTTATATTTATATATTGGCTTACTAATTTTTAGTTAAAATACTAATTTTATCTAATTCCTATTTATTTTAGTTAAAATATCTAAAGTAATAATTAAAATTTTTTGTAAGTTTAAATTAATTTAATATTTTTATAAAAAGAGTACAAATGGAAATAAAAGTAGAAAGTTTTAATAAAATTGAAATAATTTACATCACAGTTGAAGAAAAAATAAATAAAAATAATCTTAAAAACTTTCTTAAAACAAATTTAGAGTTAAACAATATCTATTCCTATAAAAATAAAAAAATACATCTTTCTTATATATATGAATTAAAAGAGTATCAAGTAAGTATCATAGATATATCTTGTATACCAATTTTTTATATTTTTATAAATATAAAAATGGACAGTACTACCGTATTTATTTGCGATGATTTTTTTGTTTTGTATAAAGATTATCAACCATATTATATTAAAAAACTAGATGATCATGTGAGTAAACAAGATATAAAGACATATATTCAATCAAAGTTAAACCTAGAAATATTCCAAATAAAAGAAATATCAAAAGAACAATTAAATACATATATTGAAAATTCCCAAACAAATAATTATAAATATAAATTTATCTACTTAGATACAAATAAATCTTTTATATATTATTGTTTATATGTTATTTTGATATTCTCTTGCTTTATGTATTTTTTTGATACTATAACAAACAATAAAGCACAAGATAACAATAATTTACAAATAGAAAAAGAATTATTAAATAAACTTGCAAATATTAAAAAAGAAAAACAATTTACTTATGTAAGTCAAATATTATTATATATTTTTGAAAAAGAAAAACAACTCCATATAGATATTCAATCTATATCGTATAATAATGAGAAAATAAATATAATTGTATCTAGTAATAAAAAAGATAAGTTATTTGATTTTTTAAGTTCTTTTAATTCAACCCATATAAATAATATTAATGATGAAAAAAATAAGTATATATTAAATGCTACTATTATCCCAATTAAGTAAGAAGTTTTCAAACCTTACTTTTAGAATAAAAATAGAGTTTTATATACTTCCTTTTGTTATTTGTTATTTGATATTTTTTATAAGTAAAAATGAACAAGTAACTTATGTAACGAACAATCTTAATCTTATTGAAACTATAAAAATAATAGAAGATAAAAAACTTGAACAATCATTTGTAAATATATTGAAAAAACTTGATATCTTTTTTCAGAAAAATAAAATTAATATTAATTCTATTAATAGTAACAATAAAGAAATTACATATGATTTAAATATTTCAAAAGAAAAATTTTTATTATTAAGCTTACATTTAGAACAAATCAATAAGTTTTCAGCTATAAATACTTTTGAACTCAATAACAATAGTTTGTTTATAACTATTACTTTTGAAAAATTTTATTTAAAAAAACCTTTTTTTTTAGAAAAAAGAATATCAAAGCTTTTTGCGAAACAAGATAATTTTGTTATTGATGCTATTGTTGGAAATATGGTATTTATTAATAATAAATGGTTAAAACTTAATGATTATATTAATAAATATAAAATTATTAGTATCCACAAAGACTATATTTATATTCAATATAATAAAAAAAATAATTGTTATTATGTTTCCTATTATCGTTAAAAAAGTCATTTTACACGAATTATGTTGGAGAAACAACCCTAAAGCTGATTGGTG
>JADGEG010000036.1 GCA_016744485.1 Arcobacter sp.
CTTTAGCAAATTGTTCTGCATCTATTTCTATTTTCATCTCTGTGTCCTTTGGTATCTTCTATTTTACCAGCTTGACACAGATCTTTGAACAGTACCTTATAAAGTCTCTTTCTTGTTTTAGATTTATATTGATTTAAATAGTGGACTTTTTAAATTCGTAGTATTTAAATTGGCTTTTGAAAAAAATTTTTCAATATAAATATCTTTTTCAAATAATCTTCCTCTCATTAAAGTTGTAATACATGTATCAATCATAGGAGGAGGTCCACATAAATATGCTTTATGTCCTGTAAAATTATTATTATATTTTTTGTGTGCAATATCATTTAAAAAACCAACTTCACCATTCCAGTTTGTTAAATTTTTATCAGATAATACAGGTATATAAGTAAAGTTTGAATACTTTTGTTCTAGCTCATAAAATAAATCTGAATAATATAATTCTTCTTCATTTCTAGCCCCATGAAAAAGTGTTATAGGTAAAACATTTTCATTTTCTAATTGTTCTAAAATCATAGACTTAGGACTTGAAAGTCCTGAGCCACCTGCAAAAAATATCATAGGTTTATTTGAACTAGATCTTACAAAAAACCTTCCATAAGGACCTGTAACTTTTATTCTAGATCCTTTTTCTACATTTTGATGTATCCAAGGAGTAGCTTCTCCATCAGAAATAAGAGATATGTTTAATTCAATAATTTTAGAATTATTTGAAGAATTAGCAAGTGAAAAAGCACGAGGTTCTTTAAAATTTGGAATATGGTATTGAATATATTGTCCTGCTTGAAATTCAATGTTTTCATCAAGTTCAATAAAAATTCCCTTTATTCTAGGAGTTAAATCTTCAACATTGATTACTGTACCCATAAAATCTTTTACGGGTATCATTAAAGCATCTTTATCTTCATCAATATCTGCTTCTATTACAATATCTTCTTTTAATGTAGTTGTACAAGCTAAACATTTACCTTCATCTTTTTCCATATCCATTAAAGCAAAAGGTGAGGCGTTTCCATAATCTATTTCACCTTCTAGTACTTCAACTTTACAAGTTCCACAAAGACCATGATTACAACAATGAGGTATATAAACCCCTTGTCTTAAAGATGCATCTAAAATAGTCTGTCCTTCTTTTACTTCAACTATATCACCAGTTGGTTCAATCTCAAGTTGAAAACTCACATTCCTACTCCATTAAGTCCAGTAAGATTTGGTGTTTCAAATCTTATAAGAGATTTATGATCAATGCCATTATCTTCTAAAGACTTGTTAGTATCAGGAATAAAAACTTCACCGTTTAATTTCCATATAACACTATTATCCCAAAGGATTTTTTCAAAATCGGGATGGTCTTTATAACACTGTGGCATTACATCACTTAATAATGCAGAAAATGGCATCTGTGGAGGTAAAGGAAATGCCATAGCTGAGTTTATTAATCTGTGTTTATCCCAGCCTATATAAACTACTTGATTGCCATGGAAATTTTCAACTTTATCCATCATTATTGCTTCATATTTTCCTATTGATTTTGTTGCCATTATTGATCCTTATTCTTTATTTTTCCAAGATTTCCATGTTTTTTCATCTTCACTACCTACATAATCAAGATTATCAACACCAAATTTAATTTTATACCAGTCTAATACTTCAGGTATAGTTGCACCTCCACAATTTCCTTGGAATATTTGATGAACAGGCATCCAAGCATGAGTATATTTTTCAGGTTCATTTTCAAATATTTCTTTACAATGATCTGAACAAAAATGAAATCTTTCATTATTAAACATAGTATGTCTATGTGCTATTTGTGTAGGTTCACCTTTTTCAATTTCTGTGTATAACATAGGTATTTGACAAGTTTGGCAAAGTTGAGGAAGCATCTCAGAGTAGTATCGTTTTCCTTCTTTTTCAAGTTTTGCCCAATGTTCATATACAGGTCTATAATATTTATCAAAAGTATTTGGATATTTTTCACTTAACCAGTTCATTTTTTTTTCATCAGGTAACCATATATGAAGAGGAGCCGCGGCATTGTGAGTATAAAAAGTCATCCAAATTTGATGTGATAAATGCTCTTTTTCAGATGCAACAGTTGTAGCACATTTAGGAATGGTAATACCATATCTTTCTAAATCTTTAAATAATGCTACTGTATTTTCTTCAAAATACAACTCCCATGCTTCTTTCCAAGATTGAGGTGATTCAGGTAACATATAATCCATCATCATGGATACAAGTCCTAGAACTTTATAACCTCTCCAAGTCCATTTATCAATCCATTTTTGAATGATTGGTAAATTATCAGGATCTTGTTCTAACATAAACTTAATAGCTTGAAGACCTAAAGTCATATGTCTTGCTTCATCACTTTGAGCAGAAAATCCAAATGTTACTGTTGCCATATCACCATTATATGCAGCTCCACTCATAAAAGGTACAAATAATAAATTAGTTAAGACATATTCAAATGAAAAACCAATTGCAATCATATATTCAAAAGGTCCAGCCGTACGTGCATCATCAAAAAATGATTTTGGAACTGATAAATACCATACTCTATCATGCCAATGTGTAAATTCTGAAAAACCATTAAAATATTTATTATAATGACTTAAGGTATGAATTTGTGTTTGAACATGTCTTAGTTCATCAATTGCTTGCATTTGACAAGCTACTCTTGGACCATCGCCTCTAAAATTTCTAGCAACATGAGCAAAACCTCTATGTGCTTGATATTCTAAAGGTGAAACTCCAGTTAAAAATAATTTTAAAGCAGCGATATATCTTGCATCTGTTATATTTTTTTGTGCATTATTTTGTGCAAATGCATCAATGATAGCATATAGTTTTTTATCTTTTTCACCTTGATATTTCCAGTAAGAATCCATAGTCATTCTAAATGGATCTTCCCATGCATCCCAGTCATGAATTTTAATACCTTCATATTTATCATAAGGAAAAACTTCATCCATATCTTGATATGTCGTTTCCCAACCAAGTCTTGTCATATGACGATACTTATCTTTCATATTAAGACGTTTTTTTCTTACTTTTGTATTATCTTTATTCATTGTCATAATATTCTCCTAATTATTCCAGTAGATTGTAAAATGATCATAATCTTCATCAACATTTCCAGCTAAAGTTACTAATACTAATTGTAATTCTTGTGGATCCCATTCTCTTCCTATAATATCTTCCATAGTTGAAGCTTGAATAGTAAGTTTTCCAAGTGCTGTGATTTTTGTCATAGCTGGTTGAGTTTCTATAATCGCATTTGGATTGTCTTTTTTTATAGCTTCAATTATTGGTTTTGCTTCTTCAACACTTTGAAGTACTAAAAATACATTATTAGCATCCATAATTATCTCCCTATATTATTATTGAATTTTTAGCTAAACGCTCTAGCAAGTTTTGTTTAATCACTTCGACAGTTTCAATATGATTATCAAGTAAATTTTCAGCTAAAAGTAAAGTGGCTTCTTCTATAATTGGTATATATTTTTTAGCCCAAGAACTTAAAAGCTCAGAATTTGAAGATGATTCTTCACAGGCAATTTGTATTGTTTTATCCACCCATTTCGAAGATTCGTCGTACCAAGATCTCATAAATTGGGTCATCATACTTTGTGCAATGATACCTTTTTTATTTAATTTTAACTCATAAAAATCAAAAAATAAAGGATGAATAAAAGAGTCCATAATCATATTTTGTAAGAAATGTAATTCAAACCAATCCTTAAGTACAAAACTGTCTTCCATAGCTTTTCGTAAACCTTGCCACGAGTTGTCATTTAACCAGATATTTACAGAATTATCTAAATCTTTGGTTTCATTTTGTGTAATTAATAGTGCATTTTTTGTAATATATTGTGCATTTCCTAATCTATCTTCTGCATGAAACATGGAAGCACTTGCAATAGCTGCTCCATAACTTTCAGATACGATTTGAAGATTATTCATATTCGCACCCCATTCATAATGTCTAAGTGGTAAAATACAAGTTAATATTTGTTGTTTTACATCTTCTGGCATAGAATCTAGAAGTTCTCTTTTGTCTATAAAGTCAAAATTTTGTTCAGTTGCTTCTTGTTGTTTAGATCTAGTTATTACATAAGATGAATAATAATACTGTCTTGGATCTAAAAGTTTATACCAATCTTCCATCTTAATGGCAGTTTTATTTTTATCATATAGTTCATATTTTGGGTTATATGTAGGTCTATAATGAAAATTTGTAGTTGATTGAAGGTCATATGTGGCTTCTTCATATCTAGTTGCCGTTCTATGTTCTTTGATTCTTCTTTCAACATGACCAAAGGTTAATCGTTTTTCTTTTATTTCAACACTTTTAATATCTAATGTCATTTTATTTGCTCCTTTTTATATTTTAATGTGCCAATTTCTCCATATTTCCATTTATGTTTCTCATTTTCCACATCAATTTCTTGTTGTTTAGTTAAATAACTAACACCATTTTTCTTACAAAAATTTTCAAATTGTTTTAAAGGAAGCGCAAGTTCAACATATAAACTTGGATCACCTAATGCAAAATTAAATTCAATCAAACCATTTTTATTTTGATTAGTAATTTGAACATATTTTTTAAGATCACTTTCTAATACACTTTTCATGCTTACACCTTCTACAATAACAACTAATAAACAAAACTATTGGACACATTAAGTCTTTCAAACTTACAAATGAAGTCTAATAAAATTTATTCGCTAATTAATCGCAAATAATTATAAAAATCAATTTTATTTATTTATTAATAATTTGCTTTATTTAATATTCATTCTCTTTATAGTAGAATTCAAAATTAAATGATATTTAAATAAATTTTATAAGAAAGAGGAGTTGTCTTCATAAATGCTACTTAGATCAAATATGAATTTAAATTCTTTTATAAATAATATAACTTTTGATATAGATGATGATTTTTTAAATAAATGTGAAGTATTTATAAAACTTCTCCAAAAGTGGGGTAAAGTTCATAATTTAAGTACTAAATTAAAAACATATGAAATTGAAAATAATATCATTGATTGTATTTATCCTTTAAGTTTTATTTATGATTTTAAAAGTCTTGTAGATGTAGGTACTGGAGCTGGATTCCCTGGTTTAATACTTGCAATGGCAAAATTAAATGTAAAAGTGTATTTAATAGAACCAAGGATCAAAAGAGTTGCATTTTTGAATTTTGTTAAAAATACATTAAAACTTACTAATGTAGAAGTATTTTGTAATAAAGTTGAAGACATACAAAATATTAAAGTAGATTTAATAAGCTCACGAGCAGTTACAAATACACAAATGCTTTTAAGCCTTACAAAAAATATTTCTAAAGATGATACTTCATATTTATTTTATAAAGGAAGTATGCTAGCAAATGAGCTAAAAGAAGCTAAAATTAAAAAATATAAAATAGTAAACAAAGATAAAAGAAATTATTTATATATTAAAGGAAAATAAATTATGATTAAAATTGTAGCAGTTATAGTGGTTTTATTTTTAATTTATAAAATTTTATTTAAAAAATCAAATAAAAATGATATAGATTCTAAAGATAATGAAACACAAGCAGAAGTCATGCTTGATTGTTTTTTTTGTGATACATTAGTTGCACAGAATGAAGCTATTTTGCATAATGGAGCATATTTTTGCTCACAAGAATGTATAGAACAAAGGAACAAAGATGCTTTTAATAGGTGATAAAGATATACCTTATGAAACTTTTACAAAGATTAAAAATATAAACGATATTACAAATACAAAATCAAATAGTACAGTACTTTTTAATTATGATATTAATTTATTAAAATATACAAAAAATCATGATATTAATACGGCTGTAATTATTACACATATAAAAGAAGCCATTTATTGTAATGCTTTAGATGCTAGATATATAATTTGTGATAAAAATATATCAAGAAAAATACAAAATTTAGCAGATAATTATATCTTTGATTCTAAAATTTTAGCTATCATTTGCTCAAATAATGAATTTGAAGTTATAGCAAAAGATGAAATTGATGGAGTTATTTATAGGAATATAATAGAATGAAAACTATTCTAGATATTTTTGTATTATCATTATTTATATTTATGATTTTTATGTTTATTGTTGGATTTAATAAACAACAAATTAAAAAACACACAGATAAGATGAAAGATTTGCATAATAAGAATGATAGAAATGATAAAAAGGACAAAAAAGATGAATAAAACATTATTAATAGAAATAGGAGTAGAAGAACTCCCTGCAATTCCTTTTTTAAAAGAATTAAAAAATATCAAAAAAAAGTGGTCAAATATCTTAGATACAAACAAACTAGCTTGTGAATTTGAGTTTTATTATACTCCAAGAAAATTAGTACTTTGGCATAAAGAATTTGCTATATCACAAGAAAATACTAGTGTAGAAATGTTTGGAGCTCCTCTTAACATAGCTTATAAAGATGGTAAAGCAACTGGAGCAGCTTTGGGCTTTGCTAAAAAATGTGGTGTTGATGTGAATGCTTTAGAAACAAAAAAGATGCCAAAAGGTGACGTTCTATATTTTAAGAAAGAAAAAAAAGGTCTTTTATCTAAAGATTTATTAAATGATATGATAAATGAATTTGTATCATCTTTAAATTTTGGTAAAACTATGAGATGGGCTAATAGAAAAGATAGTTTTATAAGACCTATTAGAAGTTTAGCCATACTTTTAGGTGATGAGGTAATTAATGCCACATTATTTGGAATAAAATCATCAAATAAAACATATGTTCATAGAATGGTTTCATATAAGCCTTTTTCTATTAAAGATGGAAACGATTATTTTAATATACTAAAAAATAATGCCATTATCTTAGATCAAAAAGAAAGAAAAGAGCTTATTTTAAAACAAATAAAACAACTTGAAACTAAGCATAATATTACTGTTGAATTAGATAATACTTTATTAGATGAGATTGTTTGTATCACAGAATACCCAACAGCACAAGTGGGTTCTTTTGATGAAGCATTTTTAGAACTTCCCATAGAAGTTATAATAACTTCTATGAAAGAGCATCAAAGGTATTTTGCAGTTTATATAAATGATATTTTAACAAATAATTTTATAGTAGTATCAAATGCAAAAACACAAGATTTTTCACTAATTATTGCAGGAAATGAAAGAGTTTTAAAACCGAGATTAGCAGACTCTATGTTTTTTTATAAGAACGATTTAAAAACAGGACTTAATAATGAAGGTCTTAAGAAAGTATTATTTGTCGATGGTTTAGGAAGTATGTATGATAAGCTTCAAAGAGAAGATAAAATAGCACAATATTTAGCAAAAATATACAAAATAGAAAATAGCACCTTATTAAGAAAAGCAGTGTTTTTATCAAAAGCTGATCTCATGTCTGAAATGGTATATGAATTTACAGAACTTCAAGGACTTATGGCTTATTATTATGCCAAGCAAGCAGGGGAAGAAAAAGAAGTATACATGGCTTTAAAAGAACAATATTTACCAGATGCAAAAGATTCAAAATTACCATCATCTGTATTCTCAAGCATAGTAGCACTTTCATATAAATTAGATAATCTAATGGGATTATTTAGTATAAACAAAATACCAACGGGTTCAAAAGATCCTTTTGGCTTAAGACGAGCCGCATTAGGAATTGTTAAAATTTGTATTAAACATAATTTAAAATTTAACTTATCAAATCTTATTGATAATTTAGGATCTTCTTATAAGGGTTTAGATAAAAAATTATTGTTAGATTTTTTTAATGAAAGATTATTTACTATATTTGATGTAAATCCTTCAGTTTTAAAAGCAGTTTTAAAAAGTGGTGAACTAGATATCTTAAATATATCAAAAAAAATAAATGCACTTAATCCTATAGTTTTAGATACTGATTTTAAAAAATATTCTTCTACATTTAAAAGACTTGCAAATATTATAAAAGATATAAATACAAATGAGCATCTAATATTAGATGAAGAACTATTTGTTGATGAAGCTGAAAAAATTTTATATAAAAAATATATTCAAATTACAAATATGAAGTTTAAAATATATGAAGAAGAACTAGAAGCTCTTTTTTCATTAAAACCTTATTTAGATGATTTTTTTGATAATGTATTTGTAAATCATGAAAATAAAAATATTAAAATAAATAGAAAAAATTTAATAGCTATGATATATGTTGCTTTTAGAAATATAGCTGATATTAAAGAAATAACTATATAAGCTAAATATAAATATTTTTTTATAACAAAATTTATAAAATATTGAAGTATAATTTTCAATATTTTGTTGCTATTTATTTTCTATTAAGCTTGAATTATCAAATATTTAAATAATAACTCACTAATAACTCACTAATAACTCACTCATATATTGTAAAGTAAACCAAAGTAAATTTTTAAGGAGTAGAAAATGAAATGGTTTAAATTAATTACATCCACATTGTTTGTGTGTTTATTACTTACAAATGCCAATGCTATGCAAGAACTTGTTCGAGGAAATGGTGCAGAACCTGCAACCTTAGATCCTACTTTAGGTGAAGGAGTCCCTAGCTCTAATATCATGCGAGATTTGTATGAAACACTTATGAGTGAAGATAGTGAAGGAAATGTTGTTCCTGGACAAGCCGAGTCTTATAAAGTTAGTGCTAATAAAACAGTATATACTTTTAAAATAAGAGATAATGCTAATTGGTCAAATGGTGATAGTGTAACTGCTCATGATTTTGAGTATGCTTTTAAACGAGGTGTAGACCCTAAAGTTGCTGCTAAGTATTCTTGGTATTTTAAAATTCTTGGAATAAAAAATGGTGCAGCTATTCTTGATGGTAAAAAACCTGTTTCTTCTTTGGGAGTTAAAGCTTTAAGTAATAAATCTTTACAAATTACTTTAGAAAAACCAATTCCTTATTTTATTATTGCTTTGGCACATATTACAACTGCCCCAGTTCCACAGAAACTTATTGAAAAATATGGTAAAAAATGGACAAATCCAAAACATATAATTTCAAATGGAGCTTATAAGTTAAAAGAGTGGGTTGTAAATGAAAAAATTGTTTTACTTAAAAACAATGAGTATTATGCAAAAGATGATGTAAAAATAGACAAAGTTACTTTTGTTCCAATTCCTGAACAATCAACCGAGCTAAACAGATACAAAGCTGGTGAGATTGATTATACTAATGAATTACCAAAAAATAAATTTAAGTCTTTGATGAAAACGATTCCTCATGAAGTAAAAGTTTTAGGTAGAGTTGGTACATATTATTACTATTTAAATCTTCGAAAAAAACCTTTTGATGATATTAGAGTACGTCGAGCTTTAGCTTATGGTTTTGATAGAAAAGTATTAGCTGAAAAAGTACTAGCAACTGGTGAAAAACCGGCATATACTTTTGTCCCTGATATTGTATCAGGATATACTGCTCCAGTACCAGCGTATCAAAAACTAACTCAAAAACAAAGAGAGACTAAAGCAATTGCATTATTAAAAGATGCTGGTATTACAAAAGCTAATCCTTTAAAGTTTGAGCTTTTATATAATACTAGTGAATCACACAAAAGAGTTGCTTTGGCAATTGCTTCTATGTGGAAAAAAACATTTAAGGGTGCAGTTATTGTAACTTTAAAAAATCAAGAATGGAAAACATATTTAGAAGAAAGAAGTGCAGGAAACTATCAAGTTGCTCGTGCTGGTTGGATTGGTGATTATAATGAAGGTTCTACTTTATTAGATTTATTTACTAAAGGACACTCTTCAAATGATTCTTTTTATGACAATCCTGAGTATGATAGACTTATGAATGAAGCAAGAGGTACTTTAGACAACAAAAAAAGAAATAAGCTGTATCAAAAACTTGATTTAATGATTGCAAAAGATTTACCAGTAATTCCTATTTATCAATATGCTCAAGCTAGATTGGTTAAGTCTAGAGTTGGTGGTTACCCTACAGTGAACCCACTTGGTGCTATTTATACTAAACATTTGTATATTAAAAAATAGTTAATAATTATTAAAAAAGGAAGCTTATCATATTAGTATGATAAGCTTTTTTAGCTTGGGAGATTATTTTGTTAAAATTTATTATAAAAAGAATATTAGTAGCGATTCCTACATTATTGATACTTATTAGTATATCTTTTGTTTTGGTGCATTCAGCACCAGGTTCACCATTTACAGATGATAGAGATATTCCACCTGAAATTATGAAAAACATCGAGGCGAAATATCATTTGGATAGACCACTTTATGTGCAATATGTCTATTATCTAAAAGATGTAGTGACATGGGATTTTGGGCCTTCTTTTAAATACAAAGATTTTAGTATAAATGAGTTAGTTAATAAAGCATTTTTAGTATCAGTTAAAATTGGTTTTTGGGCTTTTATTTTAGCTGTAGTTATAGGCGTAGCCTGTGGTGTGGCTGGTGCGCTTAATCAAAATACAAAAATTGATTATGCTGTTATGTCTTTTGCTATGGTTGGAGTGGCCATTCCTAACTTTGTATTGGGCCCAATATTAGTGGTTTTATTTGCTATTTATTTTAAGGTTTTACCAGCTGGGGGTTGGAATGGAGGCTCAATTGAGTATGTGATATTACCTGTACTTGCTATGAGTTTTAGGTATATTGCTTCCATTGCTAGAATTATGCGTGCTAGTATGATTGAAGTGTTAAATTCAAATTTTATACGAACAGCTAAAGCTAAAGGAATGGCTGGGAAATATATTATTATTCATCATGCACTTCGACCTGCAATATTACCTGTGGTTTCGTACATGGGACCAGCTTTTGTTGGAATTGTGACAGGTTCAGTGGTTATTGAGACTATTTTTGGTCTTCCTGGGATTGGGCAGTTATTTGTAAATGGGGCATTAAACAGAGATTATAATATGGTATTAACCTTAACTATTATTGTGGGTGGGTTAATGATATTGTTTAATACTATTGTTGATATTTTATATGTCATTATAGATCCAAAAATTAAATATTAAAGAATGAATTATGATAGGTACTATAAAAAAAGAAAATAATGAGGTTCTAAAAGATTTAGAGCTAGACAGTAGAAGTTTGTTTCAAGATGCAAAAATTAGGTTTTTGAAAAATAAGGCTGCAGTATTTAGTTTGATAGTTATTACTACTATTGTTTTATTAGTTTTATTTGGACAACATTTGTCTGTATATTCGTATGATCACATTGATTGGGATTACATGCAAATGAATCCAAGTTTTGCAAATGGGCATTTTTTTGGAACAGATGATTTGGGACGTGATATTTTTGTACGAACACTTCAAGGTGGCAAAATATCTTTAATGGTTGGAATTATGGGTGCATTGGTTGCTGTTATTATTGGAGTATTATATGGAGCAACTGCTGGTTTTGTTGGAGGAAGAGTTGATAATTATATGATGCGTTTTGTAGATATTTTAGCTTCATTTCCTTTTATGTTTTTTGTAATTTTATTAGTTACGTTTTTTGGAAGAAATATTGGTTTTATATTTGTAGCTATTGGAATGGTTTCATGGCTTGATATTGCTCGAATTGTAAGAGGTCAAACTTTAGGGCTAAAAGAAAAAGAGTTTATTGAAGCTGCAAAAGTAAGTGGAACTTCTGATGCTAAAATTGTTCGAAAACATATTATTCCAAATGTAATAGGAATAGTTGTTGTATATGCAACACTACTTATTCCAAATATGATTATCTTTGAATCATTTTTGAGTTTTTTAGGACTTGGAGTTCAAGAACCTGATACTTCATGGGGGGCACTTGTAAATGAAGGTTCAAAGGTTATGGATATTGCTATTTGGCAACTTATTTATCCAGGATTATTTTTAGTTGTTACACTTTTTTGTTTCAATTTTGTTGGTGATGGGCTAAGAGATGCTCTTGATCCAAAAGATAGATAGGAGTTTGGTATGAGTTTACTTGATGTAAAAGATTTAAGTGTTAGTTTTGAAACTCCTGATGGAATCGTAAAAGCTGTAAATAAATTAAATTTTTCTCTTGATGAGGGGAAAACTTTAGGAATTGTTGGTGAGTCTGGTAGTGGAAAAAGCCAGAGTGTTTTTTCTATTATGGGACTTTTAGCTAAAAATGGAATTGCAAGTGGGAGTGTTAAGTTTAATGGTAATGAGATTTTAAATTTGCCAGAACATGAACTAAATCATATAAGAGCAGAACAAATAGCTATGATTTTTCAAGATCCAATGACTTCTTTAAACCCTTATTTAAAGGTTAAAAAACAGTTAATGGAAGTACTTATTAAACATAAAGGCATGAACTCAAAAGATGCTTTTGAAGAGTCACTAAAAATGATGGATGCAGTTAAAATTCCAGAAGCAAAAAAAAGAATGAATATGTATCCACATGAGTTTTCAGGTGGCATGAGACAACGACTTATGATTGCTATGTCTTTGTTGTGTAAGCCAAAACTTCTTATAGCAGATGAACCTACTACAGCTCTTGATGTTACAGTACAAGCTCAAATTCTGGCACTTTTAAATGAGTTGAAAAATGATTTTAATACAGGGATTATTTTAATCACTCATGATTTGGGTGTCGTTGCTGGGCTTTGTGATGATGTTATGGTTATGTATGCTGGGCAGACAATGGAATATGGAAGTGTTGATAATATTTTTTATGACCCGTCACATCCATATACTAGCTCTTTATTAAAATCTATTCCAAAGTTAAGTGATAATTTGCAACGCTTAGAAACTATATCCGGAAATCCTCCTAATATTTTAAATCTTCCAAAAGGTTGTTCTTTTGAACAAAGATGTTATGCTGCTATGAGTGAGTGTAAAGAAAAAAGACCAAACCTTATTAATTTTGCAAATAGTAGTAGACAACGGTCATGTTTTTTTGAAGGATCTAAATATGAGTGATATTATTTTAAAAGTAGAAGATTTGAAAGTACAGTTTGCTGTAAAGTCAAACAAACATATATTTGATTTTGGTCATGATAAACTAAAAGCAGTAGATGGAGTTAGTTTTGAGCTTAAACAAGGTGAGACTTTAGGAATAGTTGGTGAGTCTGGTTGTGGTAAGTCAACACTTGCACGTGCTATTATTGATTTAGTACCAACAGCTGGTGGAAAAATTACTTTTGAAGGAAAAAATATTACTTCAATGAGTAAAAAAGAACGTTGGGCCCTTAAAAAAGATATGCAAATGATTTTTCAAGATCCATTGGCTTCTTTAGATCCTCGTATGACCATAGGAGATATTATAGCTGAGCCTTTGCTTTCTTTTTTTCCACATTTAAATAAAAAACAACGAAAAGAAAAAGTATTAGAAACTATGAGTAAGGTAGGACTTTTACCTAATGTAATTAATCGTTATCCTCATGAGTTTAGTGGAGGGCAGTGTCAACGAATAGGAATTGCAAGGGCATTAATAACCGAACCAAAACTTATAATTTGTGATGAGCCAGTATCTGCACTTGATGTATCTATTCAGGCACAAGTTACAAACTTGTTAATGGATTTACAAAAACAGATGAATTTATCTTTAATTTTTATTTCACATGATTTATCTGTAATAAAACACATCTCACATAAAATTTTGGTGATTTATTTAGGAAATATGGTTGAAATGGCAGATAAAAATGAACTTTTTAATAATCCATTACATCCTTATAATAAAGCATTGATTTCAGCAGTTCCAATAGCAGATCCAAGAGCTGAAAGAATTAAAAAGGTGCAATTTTTAGATGGAGATTTGCCTTCACCTATAAACCCACCAAGTGGTTGTGTTTTTAGAACCAGGTGTCCAAGTGTTATTGATGAATGTTCTATTAAAAAACCTGATACAACTATAATAAATGATAAACATGTTTTAAAGTGTTTTAATTATTAAATAAATAAATAAATTAATAGATTGTCAAGTTTCTTCTAAACATTTATTATCATTAGGTGCGAAAGAGATTTCAAGAATACAGTTTTTGCAGTTAGTTCAAAATTCTTTAGAAAACCTTAAAAGTTTTTAATTTTGGTTTATTTAATAATTAAAATTAGCTTTAAATAATCTATTTTTTTAAATTTCTAAATTTGTTGATAATTCTATAATAAATCCTTGACAAAAGA
>JADGEG010000203.1 GCA_016744485.1 Arcobacter sp.
CTTTAGAAGAAATATCTAAGAAATATAATATTAATCTACCTATTGATATTAAGAAACTATTTACAGCTACTATTAAACATAAGGAGATAATAAGTAAAGACATAATAGAAAAAGAAATTTTAAATTTTCTTGATATTGTGTAAAACTATAACTTCAAAGGTGAAATTATCTTCACCTAATACTTGCATTATGATGATTTAAGATAAAAATCTATATACTTACTAAAATTTCAAAATTAAGGAATATGAATGTCTAATGAAAAAAATAGACGAGATTTTCTAGGTTACACATTTGCAGCGACTGCTGTAGTTGGTGGTGTGGTTTCTCTTTTTGGTATGAAACGAGCTTGGGATCCTCTTCCTAGTGTTTTAGCTGGTGGATTTACAAGTGTAGATTTAAAACCACTAAAAGCAGGGCAACCAAAAACGGTAAAATGGAGAGGAAAGCCTGTCTTCATTTTAAAAAAAACGGCACAAATGGAGCAATCACCAAGAGATTTAGTCGTTAATAATGAAAGATTTATTATTGCTATTGGTCTTTGTACTCATTTAGGTTGTATTCCTGCATGGAAAAAAAATGTATGGAAATGTGCCTGTCACGGTGGTGAGTTTAACTCAAGTGGTAAACAAACATTTGGACCACCTCCTAGACCTCTTGATTTACCAACTTTTAGCTTAAAAAACAATACTATTGTTTTAGGTGAAAGTGGTGAAGAATACCAAAAAATTGCTACTTATTTAGTAAGTCAAGTATAGGAGGCAGAAATGGCAAAAATCACGAAAGCAAAATCTTTAGGAGATTGGTTAGATCAAAGATTAAATACAACAACTTTAAATAAAGTTATGATGACTGAGTATTGGATTCCAAAAGATATAAACTTCTTATGGGCTATGGGAGTACTCTTAGCTACAACTTTTGGTATTTTAGTAATATCTGGAATTTTTTTAATGATGTATTATAAACCAGATGTTAATTTAGCATTTGATAGTGTTAATTATACTATTATGCAAGAAGTTGCATTTGGTTGGTTATTTAGACATATGCACGGTGTTGCAGCTTCTGTAATATTTCTTATAATTTATATTCATATGTTTGCTGGAATTTATTATGGTTCATATAAATCAGGTCGTGAAATGATATGGATATCTGGAATGTTATTATTTATGACATTTTCAGCTGCTGGTTTCTCTGGTTATATGCTTCCTTGGGGGCAAATGTCTTATTGGGCAGCTATGGTTATTACTAATTTATTTGGTGGAATTCCTTTTATAGGTGATGCACTTGTAGTTTGGATAAGAGGTGACTTTAATGTAGCTGATGCTACTTTAACACGATTTTTTATGTTACATGTTTTTTTATTACCTATTAGTATTATGGGAATTATAGGCTTACATTTTTATGCACTTAGAATACCTCATGTAAATAATCAAACATCAGAAGAGTTAGATTATGACTTAGAAGCTGAAAAATATTTATCTGGAAACAAAAAAGAATCAAAAGTAATACCTTTTTGGCCTGTATTTATATCAAAAGATTTTGCAGTTCTTGGAGTATTTTTAATATTTTACTTTTATTTAGTATTTTTCCATTACAATTTTGCAATGGATCCTGTCAATTTTGATCCAGCTGATAGTATGGTAACTCCTGCTCATATATATCCTGAGTGGTATTTTTTATGGTCATATGAAGTATTAAGAGGTTTCTTTTTTGATATAGCTGGTGTTAAAGCATTTGATATTGGTTTAGCTGCTTTTGGTTTTGCTAATGTTGCTTTTTTATTATTGCCATTTTTAGACAGAGATATTAAAATATTACCAGCTCATAAAAGACCTGCATTTTTTATATGGTTTTGGATTATGATTGTTGATATGATTGTATTAACTGTTTATGGTAAATTACCTCCAACAGGTACAAATGCATGGGTTGGTTTTTGTGCTGCAGTTGCATTTATCTTAATATTCGTAGCCTTACCTATTGTTACAAAAATAGATGCTTCAAGAAGGGTTGAATAATGAAAGAATTAAAAATATTAGCAGTTGTAGTATTCTTTACTCTAATTATGTATATAGGAGTTGAACCTTTTGCTCACTCACAAATGCACCCAAGTGTAGAAGCAGAAGATTATACTTTTAGCGATCTTGACGGCTTAAAAGGTTTAAAAGGTAATGCAAAAAATGGAGCGATGCTTGTGCAAAGTAATTGTATAGCTTGTCACTCTATAACATCTCAAAACTTTCCACCTGTAATGGATAATGCAAGTTCAGCGGCAGCTTATGGTGTTGTCCCTCCTGATTTAAGTTCAGCAGGTAAATTATACGATGCAAACTATTTAGCTGCTTTTATAAAAGATCCTGCAAAAGCTGGAAAAGTTGAGCATAAATATGAAGATGGTGCAGTTCATCCAATGCCAAAATATGATTGGATGCAAGCTAGCGAAATAGCAGATATGGTGGCTTATTTACAAAGTATTGCACCAAAAACTATGACAAATAAAGAAGTATTTACTGATTCATGTCTTAGATGTCATGGTATAAAATATGCAGATATGAAAAAAGGAACTATGAGTTCCATAACACCAAGTGAAAACCTTGAAACATATATGGGTAAACTGCCACCAGATTTATCTCAATATATAAGATCAAGAAGTAAATCATACTTGCATGAATTTATTAACGATCCACAAAAACACCTTGAAGGTACAGCAATGCCTAGAGTTGGACTAACAAAAGATGCACAAAAACAAGTCGTAAATTACATGGAAGAAATAGGTGATTCCAAAAAAGAGCAAAGAAATGAATTAGGTCCTAAATTCTTAATATACTTACTTGTATTTGCCATTATGGCATTTTTATGGAAAACTAGTAAATGGAGAGATGTACACTAATTTTTATATATAGTCTTGTGTTTAAAACACAAGACTATAACTTAAGGGACTGTTCAAAGATCTGTGTCAAGCTGGTAAAATAGAAGATACCAAAGGACACAGAGATGAAAATAGAAATAGATGCAGAACAATTTGCTAAAGATATGA
>JADGEG010000204.1 GCA_016744485.1 Arcobacter sp.
TATTTCACTTTTTAGTAGTGCAGGAATCGGTTGTTATGGATTTAAACAACAAGATTTTAAATGTATTGCAACAAATGAATATTTAGAAAAAAGAATAAAAATACAACAATTTAACAACAAATGTGAATTTGATAGTGGTTATATTCAAGGTGATTTGGCAACAAAAGAAATTCAAGATAAAATATATAAAGAATTAGAAAATAATAATGTAAAAGATTTGGATATTGTAATTGCTACTCCACCCTGTCAAGGTATGTCAGTTGCAAATCATAAAAAAAACAATGAAACAAAAAGAAATTCATTAGTTGTAGAATCCATTAAAATTGTTAATAAAATAAGACCAAAGTTCTTTATTTTTGAAAATGTAAGATCATTTTTAAATACAATTTGCACAGATATTGATAATATTGATAAACCAATTAAAGACTCTATAAAATCAAATCTTGGCGGTAACTATAATATATTATCAAAAGTAATTAATTTTAAAGAGTATGGTTCTCAATCAAGTAGGACAAGAACCCTTATAATTGGTACTAGAAAAGATTTAGTAAATATAAGTCCTTATCAATTATTTCCAAAACAACAAAAAGCTAAAACTTTAAAATCATTAATTGGTGATTTGCCATCATTGAAAATTATGGGTGAAATATCTACAAGTGATATTTATCATTCATATAGAAGTTTTGATACTAAAATGTTACCTTGGATAGAAAATATTAAAGAAGGTCAATCTGCATTTGATAATATTAATCCAAGTAGAATACCTCATAAAATTATTGATGGTGAGATAGTATTTAACAAAAATAAAAATGGAGACAAATATTCAAGATGGTATTGGAATAGAATAGCACCTTGTATCCATACTAGAAATGATATATTGGCTAGTCAAAGTACAATTCATCCATCAGACAATAGAGTATTTAGTATTAGAGAACTTATGAGAATGATGACATTACCAAATGAATTTAAATGGTCAAATATAGAATTTAATGCACTTAATAAGTTTTCATATGAAGAAAAAAAGAAATATTTAAAACAAGATGAGTTAAACATTAGACATTGTATAGGTGAAGCTGTTCCCACTAAAATATTTGAACAAATTGCTCAAAATATAAAAAAAACTTTAAAACATAAAGTATTATCAATTAATGAAATAGATAAAATTACTCAAAAATATAATTTACAAAATATACATAATTTGCAAAATTTCATAATAACTAATCATCATAAATATAACTTAAATACTCTTTATAATATTGCTGAACTTTCAAATATAAAAAGAACTGATACCAAAGCATATTTCACAAGAGAAGATATAGTTTTTAATGTTATAAATAAATTACCCTCATTTAAAAATAAAAAAATTATAAAAATACTTGAACCATCAGTTGGAATAGGAAATTTTTTACCTTTATTATTTAAAAAATATGAAAATATTCAAACTATTATTTTAGATATTATAGATATTGATGTTGATTCCCTAAATACTTTGCAAATACTATTGAGTAAAATTAAAATACCAAAAAACTTTACTATTAATTTTATACATACTAACTTTTTACTGTGGAAAGCTAAATATCAATATGATTTAGTAGTTGGCAATCCTCCTTATGGAAAAATAATAAACAATAAAACCTTATTAAACAAGTACAAATTAGATTGTGAAAATAAAAAAACAAATAATTTATTTTCATTTTTTATTGAAAAATCAATAAAAATTTCCAAATATGTATCTTTAATAATTCCAAAAAGTTTAATTAATTCTCCAGAATTTAATCATACAAGAGGAATATTAGAAAATAAAAATATACATTCTATTACAGATTATGGTGAAAAAGCTTTTAAGGGTGTAAAAATTGAAACAATTAGTTTTTTATTAGATACTTATAAAAAAGAGAAATCAAAAGAAATAATAATTGAAAGTTATATAACAAATACGATTACGCATCAAAATAAAAATTATATATTTTCAAAAACCTTTCCTTATTGGTTAATTTATAGAAATAGTTTTTTTGATGCTATTGTAAGTAAAATGGACTTAGGTATTTTTGAAAGTTTTAGAGATAGACAAATCACAAAAAAATATACTTTAAATAGTGGAAATATAAGAGTTTTAAAATCAAGAAATATTGCTAGTAATAGCATTAAGAATATAGATAATTATGATTGTTTTATAAATGAAATAGATAGTTTTGTAGTATCAAAGTATTTGAATCAAAACGATATAGTACTTATTCCAAATTTGACCTACAATCCAAGAGCGACTTTTTTACCTAAAGATACAATAACAGATGGTTCTGTCGCACTATTAAAAGCTAAAAATAATATAAATGTCACTGCTAAACATCTGGAATATTATAGTAGCAGTGAATTTACTGAATATTATAAGATTGCAAGGAATAGAGGAACAAGGTCTCTAAACATTGATAATAATTCTGTTCAATTTTTTGGATTACTTAAATAATAATGTATACTATTTAAAAAGGAAATTATATGTATAAAGCAAGCTTTGGAACTAATACCATTCCACAAATTCAATTTAACAATGTAAATGAATATTATCAGGCACTTGGTTATTTAGCAAGAAATAATGATACAACTAGTTTAAACTGGGAAAACAACCAACTACAAGGTGCTTGGGGACAAGAAGGACGAATACATTTCTATTTTAATAGCCCATCAATTCCTGGAATTTTCAGTTTGACCGCAGGCAATGGAAATATACAACATAGAACAAACTGTAATGAATTTCTTAGCAATTTATACACCAATTATGGTTTTATAAATGGGAAAGTTCAAAATACCACTACCATTAGTGCAAATATTCCTCCTGCTTATATAAATGATTTTAATATAGGATTGGGTTTACCAAACTAGTTGAATGAAAAATAAAATAAAAATATATTTAGATACCATTGATTTAGATGTTAGAAAAACAGAGAATGCTAGATTTTTTGATCAAAAAGTTCAACCAGATGTTCTTAGTGCTGCTTGTGAATGTATTTTACATTGTATTAATG
>JADGEG010000205.1 GCA_016744485.1 Arcobacter sp.
GTTTATTATTGTTATTATTAGCATATATCATAATATTTTAATAAATTATAAATTTGACTTTGAAAAAAATGTAGCAAAAAGAACAAAACAAATTCAATCTGCTTTAAATGAATTAGAAAAAGTAAATTTTAAATTATACGAACTTGCACACACTGATTTTTTAACAAAAATAATGAATAGAAGAAGTTTTTTTTTACATGCACAAAATCTTTTTGATGAATGTAGCAAAAATAAATTTTTTCTTAATATTGTTATGATAGATTTAGATAATTTTAAAAATATTAATGATACCTATGGTCATAATATTGGAGATCAAATATTAATATTATTTACACAAAATATACAAGAAAATATTAATGATAATGTTCTCTTTGGAAGATTAGGAGGCGAAGAGTTCGTATTAGTATATAAAAATATAACCCTTGAAAATACTATTAGTAAAGTGGAAAAGTTAAGACAAAATATTGAACAAATTTTTTTAAATACAAATAATGGAACAATTAATATTACAGCTAGTTTTGGAATTAGTGATAATTCAAGAGTTGAAAGTATAGATGAAATGTTACAAAAAGCTGATAAACATTTATATAGTGCAAAACATTCTGGTAAAAATTTAATACGAAGTAGACTAAGTCTTATATAATGAACATAATTTTTTATACATTTATAAACTAAAATCCACCATATAAATATATTGCAAGAGGTATAAAAGCTATAGATATTATAGTACTTAAAGATGTTTTTTCAGGTTCTGCATTTAATAGTATTGCTAAGGTAACAGAATTACCAGCAAGTGGAACAATAGAAAATAAAAACATTACTTTATATAAGTCGTCATTTAAAATATTAAAATAAGTTTTATCTAAATAAATAAAAAACAGCATTGCTAAAGGCCAAAAAATAAACTTGATTATAAAAGTAATACTTATAAATTTTTTATCCCAGTTATCATCTTTATTTTTTAAACCTAAAAGTCCCATACCTAACATAATCATTCCTAAAATGCCATAAGCACCTTTAAATTGTGCCGTATAAGAGCTTATTTCTTCTGGAATTTTAAAGCCTAAAAGGTTTAAAGAAAGACCTAAAATAAAAGCATATAAAATAGGTAACCTTAAAATTTTCAATAAAGACTCTTTTATGCTAAAGTTTCCTTTTGCAGTTACATAAAACCCACTTGTGCTTTCGTATAGTAAAGATGATAAAACTGTGAAGATATAAATATCAGCTAAAGCAAGAGGAAAAAAGATAATAGCTAAAGGTATTCCAAAATAACCTGTGTTTCCAGTTCCTGCACTAAATGCTAAGATATTTTCACTTGGATTATTCCAAGAGTTTTTCCAAAAATATAGTGCAGAAAAAGCAATAATAGAAGAAAAAATATATAAAATATCGGTAAAAAAGCAAGTGAAAAATTAATCTCTACACTTAAAGTTGCAGAAAATACAACAATAGGACTTACAATATAAATCAATAAGGCTGCTATTGATTCTCCTTTAACATCTAGAAATTTATAAGATAAGTATCCTAAGATTACATTTGCATATAAAGGGGATATTTTAATTAAAATTATAAAAAAAGTGACATTAAAAACCTTAAATATTTAGCTACTGACATTATTTAATAAAAAAGAAAACTATACCACAAATGAAATTTAATTTTGATATATTTTATACTTTTTTAGCTAGAATTATTAGTTGAAATAAAAAAATAAATATATAGGAAAACATATGTTCAAACTTTCAAATACTCTTAAACTTATGTTTTTATTTATATGAAAAATAATGCTCACTTCAAAGCTATTTTAATAACTGTTTTTGCTGTATTTTTTATGAGTTTGGAGTCTTTATTTATTAAACTAAGCTCCACTACAGCTTTTAATTTTTCTTTTTATATTGGTATTTTTATGATAATTTCTATTAATATTTTCATTTATCAAGATAAAAATAAAGATATGAAACAAGCCTATACTACAAGTTTAAAAGAACTTTTAATTTGTGGTTTTTTATTTGGTATATCAAATTTATTTTTTATTTTAGCTATTAAAACAACAAGTGTTGCAAATACTGTTATGATTTTAAGCACTGGGCCAATTTTTGCCTCTTTGTATGATTTTTTATTATATAAAATTAAAAGTACTATAAATATTTATATTTCTTCATTTTTTATTTTTTTAGGTCTTTATATAATTTTTTATAATCAAATAGGTTCAAGTGATATGATAGGTAATTTTTATGCCTTAGTATGTGTAAACTCTTTTTCACTAGCTTTTGTTTTAATGTCAAAACATAAAGAAATTGATAGATTTGCAGTAACTTCAGTAGCAGGTTTTATTACAGCTATTATTTCTTTTATTTGTTTAAAAAGTTTAAGTATTGATTTACATACTTTTTATATTTTGCTTTTTTCAGGTCTTATCATTTCACCTATATCAAGAGTATTATTAGGTATAGGAACAAAAACACTTTCAGCTAGTGAGGTTGGTTTATTAATGATAATTGAAACTATATTAGCACCTATTTGGGTTTGGATATTTTTAGATGAAACTCTTAATTTTTCTACTCTTGTAGGAGCTTGTATTATTTTATTAACTTTAATTTTAAACTCATTTTATTTAATAAAGATAAATAAAAAAACTGCAAATTTTTAGAAAATTATATTTCTATTTTAATATTAATTACCATTCAATCCATAAGCGAAATTTTAAACCTTAAAACAAAAAGTTCTTTTCAATTCATTATTATATTTTATACTACATATATCATAAATTAATTTAACAAAAAATGACAAAAAAAATTGTAACAATAACAATGGTAGGTATATTATCTTTACCTTTATTTGCAAAAGAATTTGTAACTATTGGTACAGGTGGAGTTACAGGAATATATTATTCGCTGGGAGGTTCTATTTGTAGATTGGTAAATAAAGGTAAAAAATAGCATGGTATTAGATGTTCTGTTGAATCAACAGGAGGTTCAGTTTGGTAGTATCTCAAATTGACTTGCAATCTCATTTAAA
>JADGEG010000206.1 GCA_016744485.1 Arcobacter sp.
ACAAAATCTTTTTTACATCGAAGCTCCTACTGGTTCAGGTAAAACTAATCTTTCTCTTATGAGTGCCATTGAAATTATGAAAAAAGATACTACCGTTAATAAGATATTTTATGTTTTTCCGTTTACAACTTTAATAACACAAACATATGATTTTATAAAAACTTCTTTAAATATTGATGATAGCCAAATCGTACAACTTCATTCAAAAGCAAAATATAATGATAAATTCAATAATAACGAGAGTGAAAAGGATGGTGTTTATGGAGATGAAAAAATAAATTTTTTAGATAATCAATTTATGAACTATCCAATAACCTTACTTAGTCATGTGAAATTTTTTGATATTTTAACAGGAACTAGTAAAGATAATAATTATATTTTTCATAGATTAGCTAATTCTATAGTAATCATTGATGAAATACAAACATATAATCCTAACCTATGGTCTAGTATAGTGTATTTGCTTGATATATTTGCAGATAAATTTAATATAAAATTCATTGTAATGAGTGCAACTTTACCAAAAATAGGAGATATTTTAAACAAACCAAATAATAAGTTTGTTTCTCTTGTATCTAATAAACAAAAATATTTTTCAAATTCTAATTTTGCTAAAAGAGTTATGATTCAAACAATATTTGAAAAAGTAGAAAAGGAAAAAGATATATATACAAGAGTTATTAAAGAGAGTAAAAATTATCAAAAATTAAATACTAATATGACTAATAAAGTTAAAACTATCATTGAATTTATTACAAAAAGAGGAGCAGATAAATTTTACAAAGAGGCAAAAATGAAAAATGAAAAATTATTTGATAAAATATTTATTTTAAGTGGAACAATATTAGAGCCTAGAAGAAAAGAGATTATAAATTTTATAAAAAATGAAAATGAAAAAAATATTCTATTAGTAACAACGCAAGTGGTTGAAGCTGGTGTAGATATAGATATGGATATTGGATTTAAAGAAAAATCAATTATTGACAGTGATGAACAATTAGCAGGGCGTATCAACCGTAATAGTTCAAAAAAAGAGAATAAGCTATTTTTATTTGAGATGTCAAATTCAAAAGCTAAATTTGTATATAAAGGAGATAAAAGATTAAATATTGTCATATCTGAAGATGTATTAAAAACAAAGAATTTTGATGCTTACTACAAAGAAGTGATAAATAATATTAGAAAGTCAAATGATACATCATTTATTGAAGGTTTAGATGATTATATTGAGCATATTAAAAACCTTAGATTTAGTGATGCCAATATAAAAATAATAGACATGGAATCACTATCTGTATTTGTCCCTATAGATGAAAAAGCTGTTGAAATATGGAAAGAGTACAAAGGTACTATTAGAAATCAAGATATAGATTTTACTAAAAGAAAAATAAAACTACAAAGATTGTCTTCTGTAATGTCTAATTATACTTTTTCTTTGGCAATGTATAAAGGTAGTGGAGTAGATTATTTGAAGCCTTATGGAAAAGAAGAGTTAGGATATTTATATCTTTCTGAATTTCAACAAATTTATAGTTATGAAAATGGTCTTGACACAAATGTGTTAAAAGAAGGCTATGGAAATATGATTATTTAAATGGGAAACATAAACGGCACTCTAATTAACTATTATTTTCATTGTTCAAGGCAATGTTGGCTCAATGCCAACCGCATAAACCTTGAAGACAATAGTGAGGATGTTCGTATTGGTAAGGTTTTGCATGAGATTAAAGAGAAAAAATCAAACAAAACAGAAATACAAATTGACAATATTAAAATAGATAAAATCACAAAAGACTATCTCGTTGAAGTGAAAAAATCAGATTCAGACACAGAGGCTGTAAAGTGGCAAGTGCTTTTATATTTGTACAAGTTAAAACAAAAAGGGGTAATTAAAAAAGGGAAGATTGAGTACATTGAGAAAAATAAGCAAGACAAAAAAGTGCATTATATTGATCTTGATGAGGCAAATGAAAAGGAGCTTTTGTTAGTTTTAAAACAAATTGAAAACCTAATACTTTCTCCTCGTCCGCCAAAAGTAAAGTTGCAAAGTAAATGCAGAAAATGTGCATATTTCGAGTATTGTTTCGTATAGGGGGAGCAAATGGCTAAAAATCACACAAGATATATTTTTTCAATGGGAGAGCTTAAAAGAAAAGACAATTCAATTGCTTTTAGAAATGAGAAAGGTAACTTTTACATTCCCATAGAAGACACGAGGGAACTTTATTGCATGAATGAAGTGAGTTTCAATACAAAGTTTTTGGACTTTGTAGCAAAAGCTGGAATTTGCGTGCATTTTTTTAATTATTATGGGCACTATAGTGGTTCTTTTTACCCAAAAGAAAAGTACATTAGTGGAAATTTAAATGTAAAACAGACTCAAGCTTTTTTGAATCATAGAGAAATTATTGCCAAAGAAATCGTGCAAGGCATTGCAAATAATATTCACGAAGTTCTTTATCATTACTTTCGACATGGAAAGGAAGATCTTAAAACTTATCTTGATTGGCTTAAAAATTCTGTTCCAAGTTTACTAAGTAAGGTAAATAATATTAAACAAATTTTGGCAATTGAGGGTAGGATTTGGATGAGATTTTATGATAGTTTTAAGAGCTTTTTACCTGAAGATTTTTTAATGAATAAACGAGTAAAAAGACCTCCCGATAACCCAATGAATGCCCTTGTTTCTTTTGGAAACACTCTTCTTTATACCAAAACTATTTCCCAAATTTACAATACTCATCTAAATCAAGCCATAAGTTTTTTACACGAACCAAGCGAGGGAAGATTTAGTTTGAGTTTGGATTTAAGTGAAGTTTTTAAACCTATATTGGTTTTTAAAACCATTTTCGAAGTCGTAGGTAGAAAAAAGCTTCAAGTTACTAAACATTTTGATAAAAGCCTAAATTACTCCCTTTTAAATAAACAAGGCAAACAGATTTTCATAGAAGCTTTTGAATCAAGAATCAATGAAACCTTTAAACACAGCAAACTAAAAAGAATGACAACAT
>JADGEG010000037.1 GCA_016744485.1 Arcobacter sp.
CCATAAAAATAAAAATTGGTGACCCGTATTGGATTCGAACCAATGGCCACCTCCTTAAAAGGGAGATGCTCTACCAACTGAGCTAACAGGTCATTTAATTACTTAATCTATAAATTGGAGGGGAATTATATAAAAAAACAAATGATATGTCAAGACTTTTTTTACAAATTTATAAAATATCTTATTTACTTAATAATAAGAGATAAATTTATCAACAAAATTTATTTGATATAATAAATCAAATTATCAATATATTATTAAGCTAGTAAAATATTAGAACCAACAATAAGAGAAATAATACCAACACTAGTAAAAGCTATTTTTATATTTTTTTCTGATTTTAATAAGTTTTTATTAATATATAATATTCCTAAACCAAATAATATAAAAACAACCATAACACCAAAAGTAAATATAAATACTAATAAAAAACCAATATTTGAACTCTCAAGTAAAGAAAAAGTAACAAGCATACCTCTAATACCACCAATACCCATTAAAACACCAATTGTAAAAGCAGATGTCATATCTTTATTTGAGTGTTTATGTTTTTTACCAAAATAAATATGAATATGTTCTTTTCCTTTATGAATATGTTTATTTATATTTATTTTATTTGTAAAAACCATAAATAATAAATAAATTCCCATAAAAAAAATAACCATAGCTGAAATAATATCTCCATAATGAGTAAAACTCTCTGGTATGTCATAAACTTCTAAAAGTTTTGCAAAAATAAATAAAGATATTCCATGTCCAAAAGCAAATAATATAGTAATAATTAATGTTTTTGTTTTATTTTTACCTATAGAAAAATCTGCAATTGCAGTTAAATGATCTGGACCAAAAGCATGTAAAATTCCATACCAAAATATCAATAATAATCCTATACTTTCCATTATTACCTTTCTTAAAAATAGTATTCTAGCCAAAATATATATAAGGATAGATTTGTATATATATTTTAGTTTAAATTATAAGATAATTTTAATCTAATATTTACTAAAATGAGACTCATTTAAAATAGAAACATTTTAAAAATAACAAAATACAAAAGGATAAAATATGTTTAGAATCGAATCTGTAAAAGCTCATTGTGATGTACCTTGTGGTATATATGATCCAATTGTGGCACAAATTGCGGCACTTAGTGTGATTAGAATGGTGGATTTAATGAGTGCTTTAGAAAAAAATGATTCTTTAAGTTATATTAATACAATTTCAAGACACATAGCAGTAAAAGAAGAAGAAGCTGAAAAAGTCAAACATGAAATTAGAATTATTTGGGGAGACTTTATTAAAGCTCCACAAATTGAGCAATACCCTGAAATTCATGCTCTTGTACATAAGATTATGACTTTAGGATCTGCAAATAGACAAGATGTGTCAAGAGATAAAGCTATGGAATTATTAAATGCAGTAAATGATTTTGCAGAAATATTCTGGAAAATCAAAGGTGTAAATACTAAAAAAATTAAATCTAACTATTTACCAAATGAAGAGATTATCGTCCCTGCTTAATGTTTAAATTTTTCATCATAGACGGTTTTTCATTGTTCCCTCTTTTAAAACAGGGACAATGGGTCTTATGTATGAAACCATTTTTCTTAAATAAAATAAAAATCAATGATTTAGTATTGTTTCGACACTCATATGAAGGAATGATGATTAAAAGAGTTGATAAAATAGAATCTAACTCTTATTTTGTAAAAGGTGAAAATGCTTTTAGTATTGATAGTAGAAATTTTGGATCATTAAAAAAAGAAGAAGTATTATATAAAGTTATTTATAAGTTTAAAATTAATTGTTTTCATTAAAATTACAACATACTTTTGCAAAAATTATAAAAATCAAAATCTAAATATATGGGAGTAATATAAAAATTATATGGCATTAATAGACTTACAAAACATATATAAACAATATGACACAAAAATTATTTTAAAAGATATCAACTTTACGATTCAAGAAGGTCAAAGAATTGCAATTTTAGGTCAAAATGGTCAAGGTAAATCTACTTTAATGAAGATAATAACAGCAGATGTTAAAGAAGACTCAGGAATTAGATCTATTAGTAAATCTATTAAAATAGAAATGTTAGATCAAAAAGTACAATTTAAAGAAAACTTAAGTGTAAGAGATGCAATTTTATCACAATTAACTTCGCTTCAAGATGCAAAAAAACAATATGATGACTTACTTATTAAACTAGCTTCAAATTATGAAGATAAAGAACTTTTAAATAAGCAAAGCGAGCTTGTTTCATATCTAGATTATCATAATGCTTGGGACTTAGATAATATGATTGAAAGAGTTTTACAAGAATTTGCTTTAAAAGAATATGAGCATAAAAATGTAAATATTCTAAGTGGAGGTGAGCAACGCCGTGTTGCTCTTGCAGGACTAATATTAAAAAAACCCGATATCTTACTTTTAGATGAACCCACTAATCATCTTGATGTTTATATGGTTGAGTTTTTAGAAGAATTATTATTGAAAAATAAATTTACACTTATATTCATATCTCATGATAGGTATTTTATTAATAATATTGCAAGTAGTATTGTAGAAATTAGTAATGGTAATTTAAGAAAGTTTCATGGAGGCTATACTTCATATTTAGAACAAAAACAAGAACTCTTAGCAAATATGCAAAAAGATCAAAAAAACTTAATAAGACTTTTTAAAGCAGAAGCACACTGGATGCAAAGAGGAGTAACTGCTAGAAGAAAAAGAAATGAAAGAAGAAAAGCCCAATACTTAGAACTTAAGCAACAAGTTAAATCAAACCCATCACAAATAAGCAAAATGTCACTTGATTTACAAAGAGAACAAAAATCATTTAATAGTGAAAAGACAAGAACAATAAATAAGAAAAAGATGCTTTTTGAATTAAAAGATATAACAAAAAGTTTAGGAAATAAACTATTAATAAAAGATTTTTCTACAAGAATTTTACAAAAAGATACTATAGCAATAGTTGGTCCAAATGGTACAGGAAAATCTACTTTATTAAAAATATTTATAGAAAAATTAAAAGTTGATAAAGGTTTATTTAAAAAAGGTGATTTTAAAGTAGGATATTTTGATCAACAAAGAGAAATGTTAAATGATGATTCTACTATTATGAATGTTTTTTGTCCTATGGGTGGAGATAGAGTCGAGTTAAATGATGGAAGAGAGATACATGTTTACGGATACTTAAAAAACTTTCTTTTTCCAAAAGAGTACTTAGAAAAAAAAATAGGTTTATTAAGTGGGGGTGAAAAAAACAGAGTTGCACTTGCACTTTTATTTACTAAAAAAATAGATTGTTTGGTACTTGATGAACCTACAAATGACTTAGATATTCCTACTATTAACATACTTGAAGAATATTTGCAAAGTTTTCAAGGTGCCTTGATATTTGTATCTCATGATAGGTATTTTGTAGATAAAATTGCTAATAAACTTTTTGTTTTTAAAGGTAAAAATGGTGAAATAATGGAAAGTTTTCAAAAATATACTCAATACTTAGAAATAGAAAAAGAATTAATTACATTAGATAATTTAAGTAAAGAGAATGATAAAAACAAAAAAATAACAAAAAAAAATAATTATAATAAAAAATTAACATTTAATGAACAAAGAAAATATGAACTATTACCAAATGAAATTACAAATTTAGAAAAACAAATTGAAGATATAAATACTTGTCTTAACAATCCTTTTTGTTACGAACAAAAAGGTTTAATCAAACTTTCAGATGAACTAAAAAATTTAGAAAAACTTTATGAAACAAAAGTTGAAAGCTTTTTACAATTAGAAGAGCTACTAGAAAGTTTTAATTTATAATTCGTTACAATTACTAATAATAATATTTGTTTAAGGAAAAACATGACATTAAAAGAACAATTAAAAACTGATTTAAAAGATTCTATGAGAAATAAAGAAATTATAAAAAGAGATTGTATTAGAGCTATTAATACTATGATTAAGCAAATTGAAGTTGACGAAAGAATAAGTTTAGAAGACAGTGCTATTATAAAACTTATACAAAAAGGTATTAAACAAAGACAAGAAGCAATCATACAGTATGAAAAAGCATCAAGAAAAGATTTAATACAAAAAGAACAAGAACAAATAGATATGTTTAATTTATATTTACCAAAACAATTAACTGAAGAAGAATTAAAAAATAAATTAGAGTTAATCATAAAAACTTTAAATACAAACTCTATGAAAGATATGGGTAAGATTATGGGTACAGCAAGTAAAGAATTAGCTGGAACAGTTGATGGAAAAAGAATAAGCCAAATGGTTAAAAAACTATTGACTTAATTTTTTTATTAAAGAATATATAATGAAAAATAATTTTAATTCTATGTCAAATGAAGAACTAATAGCTTTATATAAAACTAGAGTATTATCTATGCCTAAGGAATATAAAGAAAAACTTTACAAAATATTTAAAATATATGATACTGATTTTATAGACTTAGAAAAAATAAAACAATTTATTTCTAAACTAAATAAATATGAACAAGAAGAACTAAAAAAAAATAATACCCTTGATATTCAAACAATCATTAATATATTATTAAAAAGAGTAAGTGTAAATAATATAAGAAGTTTAAATAAATTATTTGATAAAGCACTTACCCCATCTATTGATATTGGTTTTAATCCTGAAATACAAAAAATCTCTAAAGAGTTAAATGTACGTCCTGAATTACTTTTTAATATTGCTATGCAAGAAAAAATATCAAATTGTATTAATAATCGTTTTATTAATGATAAAAAAATAATCAATACAATCAGTTCTAATATTGCAGACCTTTTAAATATAATTGATCAACGTTTTGAAAGTACCCTAAAAAATACAGGCGATGGTTCAATCGCTATTTCTAATATAAAAACAAAAATTCAAGCTATTCAAATCAATGATGTAGGACTAGAACAATTAGTTTTGTTACAAAATGAACTTATTACTTCAGCATTAAGTATTGAAAATGAAATAGATAATGTTGGAAAAACAATTTTAAGTTCAAAATCAGAAATTTCTATATTACAAGATAAAATAAGCAAGCTTGAAAATGAATTAGAACAAACAAAACAAGAAAGCTCAAAAGATGATTTAACTAAACTATTAAATAGAAAAGCTTATGAAAAAGAAGCTAAAAAAATTGAAAGTTTATATTCAAGAAATCATAATAATTATGCAATTGTTTTTATAGACCTTGATAATTTTAAAAATATTAATGATACATATGGACATCGAGCTGGAGATATGATTCTTATAAATTTTGCAAAATTTATAAAAAAAGAAACAAGAGGGTTAGATATAATAGCTAGATATGGTGGGGAAGAATTTATTGCAATAGTGAATTTTACTATAAATGAAGAATTAATAAGATACTTAAAAAGAATAAAAAATATAATAAACAAAAATTTATTTTTATATAATGAAAAAAAAATCAAAGTTACATTTTCAGCAGGTGTAGCAATAAGAAATACATATACTTCTTATGAAAATACAATACAAAAAGCTGATATACTACTATATGAAGCAAAAAATAGTGGTAAAAGTAAAATTGTTATTGAAGATGGTGTAGTTCTATAATAAATCAAGATTGAATAATATATATTAGGAGAAATATGAAAAAATTATTATATAGTTTTTTACTATTAACAAGTATTTGTTTCGCCCAAGAAGATAAAATAAACTATGCAGATTGTTTAATTTTAAAAGATGAAGATTCTATTATTTGTAAATACTCTATTAATCGCTTAGAATATAAAAAAGAAATAGAAATACAATGGATTAATCCAGATAAAAAACTTTCAAGAAATAGAATTATAACTATACCACAAGGGCATGGTTCAATTTATGATTTTAGATATATAACGGGTAGGCAAAAAGGTATATGGACATTTAAAGTTATTGATGAAAAGAAAGAATATACTACAAGTTTTACATTAGAATAATATACATTTATTAAATTTTAATTGATATTTAGTTAATATATTTTTTCTTATTATAACTAAATACAAGGTATAAACTCTAATGCAAAAATTTAATAACATAGAAGAATTAGCTTTAGCACACTCTTTAAGTATAAAAGAGTTGGATAATATTAAAAAAATATTAAAAAGAAATCCCAATTATCTTGAAATAGGAATCTTTTCTGCTATGTGGAGTGAACATTGTTCATATAAATCTAGTAAAAAATACTTAAATGCTTTTCCAACCACTGCCCCTTGGGTTATTCAAGGTCCTGGTGAAAATGCTGGAGTTATTGATATAGGTGATGGATATGCAGCTGTTTTTAAAATGGAATCACATAATCACCCATCTTTTATAGAACCTTATCAAGGGGCAGCTACTGGTGTTGGTGGTATTTTAAGAGATGTTTTTACTATGGGTGCAAGACCTATTGCAAATATGAACTCAATTAGATTTGCAAGTATACAAGGAAATAATCAAACGGCACAAAAACATAGGTATTTATTAAAAGGTGTTGTAGCTGGTATTGGTGGATATGGTAACTGTATGGGAGTTCCTACTATTGGAGGTGAGACTACTTTTGAACAGTGTTATGCTGGAAATAATCTTGTAAATGCTTTCACACTTGGAATTGCTAAAAAAGATGAGATATTTTTAGGATTAGCTGAAGGTATTGGAAATCCTGTTATGTATGTAGGGTCTAAAACAGGTCGTGATGGTTTAGGTGGTGCTGTTATGAGTTCTGCTTCTTTTACACAAGATAATGACAGTAAACGACCAACTGTTCAAGTTGGAGATCCTTTTACAGAAAAACTTTTACTTGAAGCTTGTTTAGAGTTATTTAAACATGATTATATTATAGGTATTCAAGATATGGGGGCTGCTGGTCTTACGTCTTCTTCTTTTGAAATGGCAGGACGAAGTGGTTCTGGTATGAGAATGGATTTAGATAAAGTGCCATGCCGTGAAGAGGGTATGACTCCTTATGATTTTATGTTAAGTGAATCACAAGAGCGTATGTTAATTTGTGCAAAAAAAGGCTGTGAAGATAAAATCATAGAGATTTTTGAAAAATGGGAATTAGATGTAGCAGTTATTGGAGAAGTTACAAATACTGGAAATATGGAATTATTCTGGAACGGTGAACTATGTGCAAATATTCCAATTCAACCTTTAAGTGAACAAGCTCCTATCTTAGATAGACCTGTTAAAAAACCTGCATATTTAGATGAGATTAAAAATTTTGCAATGGACAAAGAGTTTTCTAATCAAATAGTTTTTGATAAATTATTTTGTGATATTGAAGTTGTAGATAAAGCATGGATTTATAATCAGTATGATTCAACCGTACAAACAAACACTATAAAAGGTCCTGGAACTCTTGATGCTTCAAGTGTTAGAATAAAAGAAACTGGTAAAGCCTTATCTATGAGTGCTGATTGTAATACAAGATTTTGTTATATAAACCCTGAACTAGGAGCAGCAGCAGCTGTTATGGAAAGTGGTAGAAATGTTGCTATGAGTGGAGCAGTGCCAAAGGCCATAACTGATTGTCTTAATTTTGGAAATCCAGAAAAAGAAGAAGTTATGTGGCAGTTTGCCTCTTCTTGTGAAGGCATCAAACAAGCTTGTAGAGCTTTAAATACTCCTGTAGTTAGTGGAAATGTATCTTTATATAATGAAACAAATAAAGTAGGCATATTCCCTACTCCATCAATAGTAACAGTAGGAGTTAATGAAGATGTAAATAAAATATTACCATCATATTTACAAGAAAATAGTAATGTTTTATATCTCTTAGGAGAAACTAAAGAAGAATTTGGTGGCTCATTATATATGAAAAAAATGTACGATACCATCTCTGGAATTCATCCTGAAGTAGATTTTGACAAAGAATTACAACTCTGGGAAACAGTAATAAACGCAAACAAATTAAACCTTTTAAAATCTGCTAAAGATATAAATGTTGGTGGTATAGCTATTGCTTTGGCAAAAATGGCAGTTAAAGGAAATAAAGGTTTAGAAGCTAATATATCTTTAGAAAATTCAAATGAAATTTTTTCTGAAACTTTAAGTAGAGCTATTGTAGAAGTAGATAAAAATAAATGCCAAGAATTTGCTTCTTTTATGGAAAAAAGAAAAATCATTTGTGTTAAAATTGGATATGTTGGTGGAGATAAAGTAATTATAAATGATATTTATAAAAATCTATCTAGCTTAAAAGATATTTATTTTAATACTTTTCAAACTATTATTGAACAAGATTTATAAATAGATTTTATGGATTGTAAGATTCTAAATTTTTAAGCTTCTACAATTTAAGAATATAGATTATCTTAGATATAATATGTAAAGTAAGAGGTAGAAAATGACACAAATTAATTTTGAAAATTTAGGAAATATTTCTAAAGGTAGTATTCAATTAAACAATCTAACAATTTTCACAGGAGATAATAATACAGGTAAGACTTATGCTACTTACGGTGTTTATAGTCTTCTTGATAAAGATTTTGAATATAATTTAAAAGAAATAAATCCTATAATAGATGAACTATACAAAAATGGCTTATATAACTTAAACTTAAAAACTTTTTTTGATAAGAATTATTTAAAAATGAAAAAAGAAATAGAAATATCATTTTCAAATAGTTTATCTGATGTATTTTCTGCAAATGAAGATGAATTTGGTAAATCAAAAATGACATTTGATTTAAATACAGAAAAAATACAAAAAGACTTAGTAACTCAATTTCATAAAAGCACACTAATTTTAGGTAAACAAAATAATATCATTTTAGAATTAAACAAAAAAGAAAATAGCACAATACTTCAAATAGTATTATTAAAAAAAGATGTATCAAAAGATATAATTACTAATAATATAAGAAATGTATTAAGTTATTTTATTTTTAATACTTTATTTTCAAATTCATTTTTATTACCTGCTGAAAGAACTGGCTTAAACCTTTTTTATCAAGAACTTAATAAAGAAAGAACAGCGATGCTTCATCATATAAAAAAAGACAAAATCAATAAAATGGCATTAATCAAAGATTTGATTGTTTCAAGATATCCCCAACCTATTGCTGATTATATTGATTTTTTGGGTAATATTAATGTATTAAAAAAGTCTACTTCTGATTTTAAAGATTTAGCCCTAATAATTCAAAAAGAAATATTAAAAGGAAAATACAAACTTGAGAAAGATGGTATATATTTTGTACCATATAAAAAATCTTCTAATCAAGAAAACTATAATGATAAAATATCACTACATTTAACATCGTCAACTATTAAAACATTTTTTTCACTTGTATTTTATCTTGAGCATTTAGCACAAGTGGGGGAAACTTTGATTATAGATGAACCTGAATTAAATTTGCACCCAAATAATCAAAGAATAATAGCAAGAATTTTATCAATGATATCAAACAAAGGAATAAAAGTAATAGTTAGTACACATAGTGACTATTTTATAAGAGAAATAAATAACCTTATAATGCTAAAAAGTGACTTTGAATCAAAAAATGAAATTATGAAGAAGTATAGTTATATAGATACTATGCTTATATCAAACGATAATGTAAGTGCCTATTTATTTGACGACAATACTATTAAAGAAATGCACATAGACAAAGAAGAAGGAATAATAGCTAAAACATTTGATGATGTTATAAATAAATCAAACGAAATAAGTGATGATATTTATTATGCAAAACAAGCGAATTTAGAAGATGAAACAGCTTATAAATAATCTGTCAAATACTATAAGTAAAGATTTTAAGATATCTTTTACATCAGGTGAGCTCATAATTAATGAAGAAGATTCAAAGTGTAATAAAGTTGTTTTAAAGTCAAAGAAAAATCAAATATTTACCTTTTCTTTAGATAAAAGATTAAGAAACTCTTGCAAAGTCTTTCCTTACTTAAATCAATCAACAGCTACAATAACAAAAGCAAACGATGGAATAATATTTTATATACATAATAAAGAAATATGTATTTTACTCATTGAATTAAAATCTAAACATTTAAATGATTACAAAAAGCAATTACAAGCAGGAAAGAATTTTGTCTTTTACTTGCTTAGTATCTTAAATAATTCATTTGAAAAAAATTATACAATAAAAAAAGAAAATATAAAATGTGTAGTTTTTTCTCTTAGACAAACAGCAAGAAAACAAGGAACAAAAAGACAAAATAGTACATATGAAAAAATATCTGGATTAAATATCGCAGAACTTCAATGCAATGATAATCATTATATAGAGAAGTTTTTTTTATAAAAAATATAACTTTTAATAAAGGTATAAAATGAACAAAATTTTAATCTTAAATACAGGTGGAACATTTAATAAAAAGTATTGTGAGATAAGTGGAACTTTAAAAGTATTAGAAGATAATAGCAATATAGAACTTATAGTAAAAAAAGCTTTTAGAAATAACTTAAATCTTGATATAAAAGGTATTTTATATAAAGATAGTTTAGCAATAAACGATATTAATAGAAAAGAAATATTAAAAAACTTAAATTCTTATAAAAAAATAATTATAATTCATGGTACAGATACTATGGATATGACTGCACATTTTTTAGCAAATAAAATAAAAAAAGACCAAACGATAGTTTTAACAGGAGCCATGCACCCTTTTTCTATAGATGTTTTAGAAGCTGTAGCAAACTTTTCTATTTCACTATCTTTTTTAAATCAAGATAATAAAACTGGTGTTTATATAGGAATGCATGGTTTAGTAAAAGAGTATACAAAAATAAAAAAAAATAAAAAACTTGGGATGTTTGAGTGCCAGAAATAAAATGTGACCATTGTCATTTAACATATTCTTCTGATATTATGATAAAAGAAGATAAATTATACTTTTGTTGTAAGGGTTGTCAAGGGGTTTATCACTTATTAAAAGACGAAAATCTAGACTCATTTTACGATAAACTAGCAAATAAAACCATATCCCCACCATTACAAAACAAAGAAGACACAAAACACTTTGATACAAAAAACTATCAAGATACTTTCGTTTCAACAACAAAAGAAGGCTTTTGTCAAATTGATCTAATAATTGAAGGTATTCACTGTGCTGCTTGTATATGGCTTAATGAAAAGATACTATTTTCAACTATTGGTGTGATTGAAGCGAATATTAATTTTTCTAATAATAAAGCTAGAATTATTTGGAATGATGAAAAAATAAAGCTATCACAAATCATATCAAAAATAAGAAGCATAGGTTATAATGCTTATGCTTATGATTCAAATATTGCAAACGAACAAGCAATAAAAACAAAAAGAGAATACTTTATAAAAATGATGGTTGCAGTTTTTGTAAGCTTAAATATGATGATGTTAGGCGTTGCTAAATATACTGGCTTTTTTACAGGCATTAGTGCTGATATACGACACTATATTCATATTGGAGAGTTTATTTTAGCTACTCCTGTTTTATTTTATTCTGGTTTTGTATTCTATAAAGGTGCTTATTATGGCTTAAAAAATCGTATCTTAAATATGGATTTTTTAGTATCAAGTAGTACTACTTTAACGTATATTTATTCACTTTTTATTTTATTTGGTGCAAAAGGTGAAAGCTATTTTGATTCAGTTGCTATGATAATAACTTTTGTGCTTGTGGGTAAATACTTAGAAGTTATTGGGAAAAAATCAGCCCTTGATACCTTAGATAAAATAAAAGGTTCTATTCCTTTAGAAGCTACTGTTATTAAAAACAATAAAAAAATACAAACCATTCTTAATAATATAAATATTGGCGATATTATTGAGCTTAAAAGTGGAGATAAAGTTTGTCTTGATGGTGTCATTATAAGTGGTCAAAGTTCTTTTGATGAATCAAGCTTAAGTGGTGAAGTAAATCCAGTATACAAACAAATAAACGACACAGTACTAAGTAGTACTATTAATAATGAAGGATTAATAAGATATAAAGTTACAAAAACTTATGATAAATCTACTTTAAACTCTATTGTAACACTCTTAGAAGATTCCCTTAATTCAAAGCCCCCTATTCAATACAAAGCAAATGAAATTTCAAAAAGTTTTACTGTGTCTATTTTACTTCTTAGTATTGCTACATTTTTAATATGGTATTTTTTAGGACTTAATCTTGGCTTTAATTATGCAGGGGCAAGTAACTTTGAAAAGTCTTTTATCGTTTCTATATCTGTTATTATTATAGCATGTCCTTGTGCCTTAGCACTAGCTACTCCAATTGCTAGTTTAATAGGCATATCGCAGTTAGCTAAAAAAAATTTACTTTTTAAAGAAGCTAAGTTCATAGAAACACTTGCAAAAGCAAATACTTTAGTCTTAGATAAAACAGGAACACTAACTAAAGGAAAATTATTTATTAAAAGCTTTAATGTTCTTGATGATAATATACATAAATTAAATCTTTTATACTCTTTACTTAATTCATCAAAGCATCCAATTAGTACTTCTATAAAAGAATTTTTAAATCAAAAATATAGTTTAGCAAATAAAAATATTTATGATATAAAAACCATACAAGCAAAAGGTTTAAAAGCAAAATATAAAAATATAGATGGAAAAATATTTAATATACTTGGTGGTAATAGCGCACTTTTAAAACAAAATCATATTAACTTTACTTTTGAAACTACTAATAGTGTTTATATCTTTGCAATTAATAAAAAAGTTATAGCCACCTTTGAACTTGAAGATGAGATAAAAGAAGGTGCAAACTCATTTATAGAACAAATAAAAAAATACAATATTGACATTATCATGTTAACAGGAGATAATAAAAAAGTAGCAAAAAAAGTAGCAAATAAAATAGGCATAAATAAATATATGGCAGAATTAGACCCCATGCAAAAAGCATCTTATATTAAAGAATTAAAAAAAGATGCTAAGATAGTAGTGATGGTAGGAGATGGGATAAATGATAGTATCGCACTTGCAAACTCTGATTTAGCCGTTGCTATGGGTAATGCTTCTGATATAAGTATTAGTGTTTCTGATCTTATAGTTTTAAATAATTCTTTAAAAAGTTTAAAGTATGCTTTTATAATTTCAAGAAAAACATATAAGTTAATAAAACAAAACCTTGCTATTTCTTTAGTATATAATGCAATAACCATACCTTTAGCAATGGCTGGTTTGGTTATTCCTTTAGTTGCTGCACTTTCCATGAGCCTTAGCTCTTTGTTAGTTGTTGCAAACTCCATACGAATAAAAATAAAGGATTAAAATACTATGGATGATATACTTTTTATGATGTTAATTGTAGGTTTGGTTTTATCTTTTGCCATTTTAGGTGTTTTTATTTGGGGGGCTAAAAATGGTCAATTTGATGATACAAATAAAATGATGGACGGTTTACTCTTTGATAGTCAAGATGATTTAAATGATGCAGTAGATAAAGAAAATAAAATAAAAGAAGCTAAAAAAAAATAATTTGATTTAGATATAATGTCCCTATAAAAATAAACCAAGGTACAGTTTTTTTAGATTGTTTATTAAAGTTCAATTAAGAAGTAGAAATTTTGACATTTAAACATCTATAGCATTAGTCAGTACAATAATATATAAGGTGTCAATAAATTTTATCACAACTAACATATTAATTAAGTTTATTTTAATAAAAATACTTATACAATGATTTATCAAATTTTTACATATCTATTATGTTTGAAATAAG
>JADGEG010000038.1 GCA_016744485.1 Arcobacter sp.
AATATAAACTCTGCATTAGAGAAACTATCAACTGGTCTTAGAATCAATAAAGCATCAGATGATGCATCTGGCTTGGCAATTGCAGATAAACTAAGAACTCAAGCTACGTCTATAAACCAAGGTGTTTCAAATGGTAATTCAGCTGTAACACTGCTTCAAATTGCTGATAAATCAATGGCAGAGCAGTCAAATATCTTAAATACTGTAAAAGCTAAACTAATCCAAGCTAATACAGATACAACATCAGCTGATGGTAAAGAATCTATTAGAAAAGATATAGCTAAGTTATTAACACAGTTAGATAATATCGCTCAACAAACCAACTATAATGGTAATGTTTTACTTCAAGCTTCAAGAGCTGACAATAGTGTATCAGGAGGTTTGAAATTTCAAATTGGTGAATCAAATGGAGATTTAATTGTTAATACGGCGATTCAGTCAAACACTGAAGGTTTAGCAGGTAAAGAAGAAGCTGTGGCAACAAATGGTAATAATGTTTTAAAAACTGGAGATGCTCAGTTAATAAAACAAGGTGATGCTACAACAGCAGTTACTGTAACAGGAGCAGCTGGAGCTAATACTTCTATATCAGTTAGTGGTAAAGTAGGAACAATTACTGCCGCAACAGATATTACGATATCTAATGTTTCTTCAGCTGATAAAATCAAACTTGATGCTATGGCCGCGGCGAGTCCAGCTGATAATTTCATAAATAACAATGATGGTACATATCTTATTGATCAATCAGTTGCGGCAACATTAGATTTTGGTGATTTTAGTATCAACTCTATGACATTAACTTCAAGTGCAGCAGATGCAATTTCATTTACAGGAAATGCTGTAAATGATAGAATGTCTGTAAAAAATCTTAGTGCCTTTGATACTACAATAGCAGCCGGTCATGCAGATACAACTCTTGGATTATCTTTAGATTCTTTAAAGATATTAGGAGCTGATGAACTTACTACTGAATTATCTAATATTTATCAAGATGTTGTGGATACTTCTATTACAACACTTAACTTATATAGAGGTGATATAGGTTCTACTCAAAATCAAGTAGAATCAGCTGTAAGAAACTTAATGACACAAGCAACTAACGTTAAAGCTGCTGAGTCTATTATACGAGATGTTGATTATGCTTCTGAGAGTGCGAACTTTAATAAGCAAAATATCATAGCACAAGCTGGTACTTATGCAATAAGTCAAGCAAATGCTACTTCTCAAAATGTATTAAGATTATTACAATAGTAAGTTTTTACTTGCTATATTCTTTTATATAAGGTATAATCTTAGTAGAAGCAAATTGTATTCAATTTTTAAGGCTTAATTACCCTTGAAGAATTTGAGTTTTTAAAAGGTAAGGTTAATAGCCTTACCTTTTTTTATTATGTGTGTTTACTTGTTATATTCTTTTATATATGATATACTTTCAATAGTAGGACGGGTTTTCTTTTTAGATAGACTGATTATCTATCGTGTAAAGGGAAGTTTAAAAAAAGGTAGGGATTGTATCCTTACCTTTTTTTATGAGTGGGAACTTTTTAAGTTAAGTGGTGGAGCTTTTACGAAAGGAAAAGCCCGTGAGATTAGTTTTAATCTTAATGGTGGTTGGATTTATTCTTGTAGTACCACTCTACTAAAACTACATAAAGGGGGAATTAATCAGTCCCCACCTTAAGTATGAATGTTCAATAAACCCAATAAATCACCAAAGGAATTTATAAAATACTTAGCACTAGAGAAGTCATGTGTTTTAGTAAAGTCATTTTTAACAATAATACAAGAAATACCTGCATTATTAGCAGAACTTAATCCTCTTTGTGAATCTTCTATTACCAAAGCATCTTCTTTTTTAGCATTAAATCTTTTTAAGGCACTAAGATAAGGTTGTGCATGTGGCTTTGCATATTTATAGTCTTCTAAACATAAAGAAAAATCCATATATGAAAGTATGTTTGTTTTTTGATGAATAAGCTCAAAGTCCACTCTTCGTGAAGTCGTAACTATTGCCATTTTGTATTTTTTTTCTAGTTTTTTAAGAACTTCTTCTACATTTTTAATACTTAAATCTTTTGTTTTTAAAAAGTCTTGATAATATATATCTCTTTTTATTCGTAAATTATTAATAATATCCTCACTTACTCCTTGCTCTAAAGCAACTTCCCAAGCATTTCCACCTTTTGCCATGATTTTTTGGTACACATCTTCTTTTAAGTTTATGTCTATAAGCTTTAAAGCTTTTACATTTGCTTGAAAATACCATTTCTCAGTTTCAACTAAGACCCCATCATTATCAAAAAGTAAATATTTTTTGTTCTCATTTTTCAAAATAATAACCTATACCCTAAACCTTGAATATTATTTAAAGAATCTGTTGGTAGTTTTTTTCTAAAGTTTTTTATAAAAACTCTTAAAGCATTTTGACTCATAACATTGTTGTCATTCCAAATTAAATTTTGTATTTCTTCATAAGAAATAATTCTATTCTTTTTTATTAAAAGCTTTAAAAAATTATGTTCTTTTTTTGTAAGTTTATATACTTTTTTTTGATCTATAATTTGAGATTTACTTTCATCAAAAAGAAAATTATTTTTTAGTTTATAAATTATATCATCTTTATAGGTATTCAAAAAAGCTTCTAAGGCTTGGTTTAGTTTTGTTTGACTTATTGGTTTTATTATATATTTTACTAAATTTAACTCTGTTGCATCAAGCATATAGTTTAAATCTGTATGTGCTGAGCTTATTATAACTCTTATTTTTGTATTATCTTTTCTAATTCTTTTTATTAAGTCTATTCCATTATCTCTTTTTAATCTTATGTCACTTATTATTAAATCTAATTTTTCATTTAAAAAAATCTCATAGGCTTCTTGGGTATTTGTTGCAAAATATACTTTTTTAAATATGCTTTGAAATATAGCTCCCATATTTTGCCTAATACCATCTTCATCTTCAAGATATAATAAAGTAAAATTTTTTAATTTGCTTATAAATTCTTTATTCATTAATGAACATTCCTTATAATTAAATATATGTTATGATATCAAAATATATTTATATTTAGGATTATTTTGAATTTTATTACAGAAAAAAATGTATCAAGAATTATTATTTATTTATTTATTATAATATTTACATCAATGACTGTTATGATTTCTTATGTTTATGTTCAAAATACCTATGAAGACTTTGATATACAGATGAAAAAATTTGAAAACACATATTATGATACTCAAAAAAAGATATTAGAAAAAGAAATTAAAATTGTTATTGATATAGTTAATTACCATGTAGTTATAAGTAAACTAGGAAAGAGGGCATTAAAGCAAAAAATAATAAGACTTATTAATAATATATCTTTTGAAAGAGAAAAAAGTAACTATATGTTTGTATATGATATTAAAAATTTTGAAGGTGGTGATGATTTTGCAAGATTATTAGTAAATCAAAATAGACCTGACTTAGTAGGTCAAATGATATCAAGTAATTATAAAGATGCAAATGGTAAAAAATTTAGAGAAGAATTTCTAAAAAACATCAATCTTTATGGTCAATCATATACAAGTTATGTATATATAAAACCTATCTCAAATAAAATTGAAAAAAAATTATCTTACTTTAAACTATATCCTAGATGGAATTGGGTCATTGCTGTTGGTATTTATTTAGATGGTATAGAAAAAGAAATAAAAATACAAAAAAAAGAATTAAAAAAAAGAATTACAAATCAGATCATTCAAAATATTGTATTTTTTCTTTTGTTTTTATCTATTGCTATAGTTGCTTCTTTTTTGATATCTGATAAAATTGATGAAGTATTAAAAAAATATCAAAATAAAGTAAAACTAAAATCAGATGCCCTAAAAGAATTAAATGAAACTTTAGAAATAAGAGTAAAAGAAGAAATAGAAAAAAATAGAGAAAAAGAACAAGTTCTTGTACAAAAGTCAAGATTTATAGCTTTAGGTGAGATGATATCAAATATAGCTCATCAATGGAGACAACCTTTAAGTGAACTTTCTTCTATTATTATGTTTATAAAGTTTAAGTATAATCAAAAACAATTAGATCAAAAAATAATGGATAACAAAACTACTGAAGCAGATAGTGTAATTGAATTTATGTCTCATACTATTGATGATTTTAGAAATTTTTTTATATCCAAGAAGGAAAAAGAAGAGTTTTGTTTATATATAGTTGTAAATTCAGTTATGACTATCATCTCAAGTACTTTATCAAATCAAAATATTAAAGTTAATATTAATGTAGACAAAGAATTAAAAGTTTATTCATACATAAACGAATATGAACAAGTAATTCTAAATATAATGTCAAATGCAAAAGATGCATTAATTTCTAATAATATCAAAAAACCTCTTATAAAAATTTACACAAAAATTACGAAAAAAAATATTGTTTTATGTGTAGAAGATAATGCAGGGGGAATTAATGTTGAACCAATAGATAAAATATTTGAACCATATTTTACTACAAAAAAAGATGATGAGGGTACAGGTATTGGTCTTTATATGTCTAGCATTATAGTAAATAAAAATATGGAAGGTAAACTAAAAGTACAAAATACCAAAGATGGAGCATTATTTAGTATTTGTCTTTTAAAAGATACAAAAGTATAAAAACTTAAATATGGCATTGCACTACATAATCTCTCATTAAAGGTGGGGTATCAAAATAGTTTTCATCATAAATATCAACTGAAATTTTCAAAGCATTATCTTCATTTGTTTTAGTGATGATTTCATGTGAATCATTTTTTGATTCAAAACCTGTTGCTACGATAGTTATTTTAACTTCATCAACTTCTAAACTAGCATCAGTTGTAGTTCCAAAAATAACCTGAGCATTTGAGTCTATAGTTTCATGAATAGTTGACATAACATCATTTATAGCCAATAAGGATACTTGAGGATTGATATTAAAATGTATGAGTATACCTTTTGCACCACTTAGTGATACCTTATCAAGTAAGGGTGAGATAATAGCATTGTTTAAAGCTTCTTGAGAAGCATTCTCACCTTTTGCTTTTCCTATACCCATTAAAGCTATACCTTTATGTTGCATTATTGTTTGAACATCAGCAAAGTCAGTATTTATAACACCAGAATTTAAGATAACTTCACTCATACCATGAACTGCTTGATATAAAATATTATCTACTATTCTAAAAGCATCTTGCATGCCAACATTACTGTCAATTATTTCTAATAGTTTATCATTTGGTACAATTATAATAGAATCAGAAACTTTTTTTAACTCTTCTAAACCTAAGTTAGCTGAACCTGCTCTATTTTTTCCTTCCCAAGTAAAAGGTTTTGTAACAACAGAAACCGTTAAAGCTCCTATTTCTTTTGCAGCTTTTGCAATAATAGCAGCAGCTCCTGTTCCAGTACCTCCTCCAAGACCAGCAGCGATAAAAATAATATCAGAATCTTTTAAAGAATTTTTTATCTCTTCATAACTTTCAATTGCAGAATCACGTCCAATTTCAGGTTTCATTCCGGCACCCAAACCTTTAGTAAGCTTAACTCCTAACTGGATTTTTTTAGGTGCTTTTGATTTTTGTAATACTTGTAAATCTGTATTTGCAGCAATTAAATCTATTCTATAAGTACCTTCATTTATCATATGATTAATCATATTACAACCACCGCCACCTACTCCAATAACAGATATTTTAGCTACATTATCTATTAATATTTTATTTGGCATCTCAACAGTAATATCATCTACTTGAAATAAATTATCTTTCATATTAAAACCATTCAGACATTTTATTCCAAAATTTCAAAACCATACCTTGTCCTTTTTTATTTTTTTCAATCTTTGGTAAAGAGTCAGAACCATCTCGTGAAATTTTTACATTTTTGATATCTGTTTTTTCTATATGTGCTTTATGTATTTTATGATTATCGTCACCTAAAGATACAACTTTTTCTTTTTGAATTTTTTTAACTAAATTTTTATTTGAATCTAACTCAAAATTTCTATTTGTATCTAAAGAAAAAAGTACAAGTCCTACAATTGTAGCCATATTTGGTTCTTCAAAAGAAATATGTCCATTTTTAATATTAACAGGATTTGAAATTTTAATAGGCATTTTGTCAAAAACTAAAGAAGCTAGTTCTTTTAATCCATTTAGTTCACAAATACCGCCAGTAATTACAATACCAGCTCCTAAATTTTCATTAATTCCACTAGTATTTAATTTTGTTTTAATCAAAAATAAAATTTCTTCAACTCTTGCATGAATGATAGTTTTTATGTATTCTAAAGATACTTCTGAGCTACTTTGTTCATCACCAATACGAGGTACTCTTACTTTTTTTATAGATAGTTCTTCATCATTTTTATCTTTTAAAAGATTTCCATACTCAGTTTTTATTTTTTCAGCAGCCTGTAATGGAGTATGTACCATAACTGACAAATCATTTGTAATATGATTAGAACCAAAAGAAATAAAATCATTAAAAATCAGAGAATTGCCTTTATAACAAACTATTTGTGTACTTGTTGACCCTATATTAATGACCGTTGCTCCAAATTTCTTTTGTTGCTCATCTAAAACAGAAATAGCTGTTGCATATCCATCTAAAACAAAATTATTAACTAATATTCCTGCTGATTTTAGTGTTGATTTTATATTTGTTAAAGAAGTTTTTTTAGCGGTTACTATATAAACAGACACTTCAAGTCTTGAGCCATTCATATCTAAAGGATTTTCTACATCAACTGTGTCATCAATTTTAAAAGATATTGGTACTACATGAACTACCTCATACTCTGGTACTATTGTTGCATTATATAAAGCCATTTGTAAGACTTGATTAATCTCATTTTCAGTTATTAGACCATTAGGAATATTAACACTACCTTCGCTTCTAAAACTTTTTGTATAAGCTCCTGATATAGATACAACAGTTGTATCTATATATTCTGTAGTATTTCTCTTAGCAAGTAAAACAGCTTCTTGTATGCACTTTGAAGCAAGTTCAATATTTGAAATAACTCCTTTATTAATACCTTCACTTTGTTTAGTACTTGTTCCTAAGATATTAATACTATAATCTAAATTATGTTTTGCAATAACAACTTTTATATTAGATGAACCTATGTCCATTGCTAAAAAAGTTTTGTTCAATTATTACTCCTATTGTTAAGTAAAGTTTTAACATCGTATGTATTTTCTAAAGTTTTTACTAAATTACTCATTAGTTCTTCTTGTAAAAGATTATTAAGTCTTGACTGCACTTCTTTTTCTTTTGTTTTATCAAATGTAGCTAGTTTTGATGAGTTTATCTTATATACGATAATCTTATTTGCTAAAGATATTCTACCTTTTTTAATATTTGAAGAAAATAATTGTTTTAAAAACTCACTAGTTTCTGTTTGATTTAAACCTTCTAGTTTTTGTGTAGATGATTGTGATACATATCCTATATTTTTACCTTTAAAGTTCTTCAATTCCTCTTTAGCTAATTTATTTAATCTGTTCATTTTTATTTCTTGTTCATAATCTATTCTAATTTGTATTAAAGCTTTAGAAAAACTTAAAGTTTTTGGTTTTATTTTTTCTAATACCTTAATAGTTGTGTAAGCATTATTATCAAAAAATGGCTTTAACACACTCCCTAATTTTGCATTAATTATTTTTGTATTATTTTCTTTTGAAAACCTTAGTTCATTAGCAAATAAAGTTTCTTTTTTAACAAATTTTTCTTCATTCTTTTTTAATTTTAAATATTTTTTAAGAGCTAATTTTTTTGTGGCTTTTTTTGATAAAGCCAAAATAACATCATCTTTTGCTTCATCAATATTTTTAACTTTACCATCACTTTTTCTAAAATCATTTTTGTATTTTTTATAATATTTTAAAATTTCTTCTTTTGTAAAATCTTTTTTTACTAAAACAATTGTATCAAAATCATAAGTATATGCATCTAGTGACATATAATTGTTTTTATTTTTTTCCCAATACTTTTTTAAGTCTTTTTCATTTGCTATAAAATCTATGTCATTAATATTAAAAATACTAACACTTATATCATCTTTCGCAAATAATAAAGTATTTAATAATTTCAATTCATTCTTATTAGCTTTAATTTGAAATACATTTAAAACTTTTTCTAATAAGATATTTCTTTTTATACTTTCTTCAAAAGTTTGCGGATTTGTTCTATTTTGATTTAGAACTCTAATATAGGTTTTTTTATCAAATTTTCCATTAAGAATAAAAGCATCTATTTTTACAAGTTCTTTTGCAACTTCTTCATTGCTTACATTAAACCCTAAATAATCTCCATAAGATAAAAAAAGATTTTTTTGTATTGTTCTTTGCAAAGCTAAATCTCTAAGATTAAGATTGTCTGCCATTTCTTGGTTGAATTGTTGTCCAAATATACGAGAATAGTTATCATATAAAGATGAATATTCTCTTTGATACTCTTCTACACTAACTTCTCTATCTCCAACTAGTGCTACAGAACCATCAGAATTACCATAGTCATACGAACCCCAGCCTACAAAACCAGCTCCTACAAATGCTATTGTACTAATCCAGATAGTTACAATGAGCCATTTTTTATGTTTTTGCATCCAAGTAATCATAATTATCCTCTGAGTTTTTAATTATAATACTAAAAAAATTCTTTTATTTTAATAAATCATTAATAACAGATTCTCTTTTTGTACTTTGAATTTTTGTACAAGCATTTTTAAATGCTTCTTCTTCTCCAATTATGTAACACACTTTCTTAGCTCTTGTAATTGCCGTATAAAGAAGCTTTGTATTGTGCATAATATAATGCGAAAAACTCATAGGAATTAAAGCATTTTCATATTCCATTCCTTGTGTTTTATGAATAGTTAAACAATAAGCTAAATTTAATAAAATATTTAAACTATCAAAATCATAAAAAACAACTAAATCATCATTTGGATACAAAACAATACATTTTTTAGCTTCAAAATCTAATTTAATAATAAAACCTAATTGTCCATTAAAAATTCTTTTTTCTACAAACTGTGTTGATGCATTTTTATACATACTCATACTTTGAGCTTTCATATTTTCATTTTTAATATGAATGACTTTATCTGTTAATTTATATTCATATAGTTTTGTAGTGTATGCTTTACCCTTTGTTGTGTTAAAAAGTTTTTGAAGCTGGATATTAATATTTATAACTCCTAAAATTCCAGCTTTCATAGGAGTAATTACTTGATAAAGAGTTAGTGCTTTTGATATGTTTTTATTTTTAATAAAATTATAATATTCTCTAATATAATTAGCTGAGATATTTAAAATATTTGTTAAAATATTACTTGTATTATCTATTCTTACATTAGAATATTCATAAGAGTTTAAAGTGTTTTTATTAGAAAAATGATTAGGAATTGAAACACTTATGAATTTAAAATCTTCGTATTCTTCATCATATTTTGGAATTTTTCCTTGTCTTATCTCATTTGCTATTGTAGTAAGAGCTTGTTTATTATTTTGTCTATGTATTTCTGTAAGTTGACAAATAGGAGCTAATTCAAATTTAATAGAATCACAAAGAATATTTCCAGCTCCAATAGCAGGTAACTGCCCATCATCACCTACAATTATAAATATACAATCATTACTAATTTTTGAAATTATTTTATAAAACATTACGGAGTTTACCATAGATGCTTCATCTAATAATAGAACTTTATATGGGAAAAAATCATCTTCTTTATATTTCATCAATAAAGATTGAATAGTAGCACTTTTATATCCTGTTGTATCTGCTATTCTTTGACTTGCTATTCCACTTAAAGCAATAGTTATAATATCATCGTATGAATTTACTTCTTCTAATAATTCAAGTATAGCTCTACTTGATGTTGATTTACCAGTTCCTGCATATCCTATTAAAAAAAGTGTTTTATTTCCTTCATTTATAAGTTTAACTGCTTGTTTTTGCTCTTTGTTTAGCTTGAATTTTAATTTGGTTTTTTTATTTTCTAAATATTTATCTAATGCTTTTATAATTTTTGGATTTTTATAATTTTTTCTCATATCAAAAAAACTCAAAATTTTCTTTTCAGCAAAATAAAGCATAGAAGGTGAGTATCTATTAACAATAGTTTGATTTATTTCTTCTTGTGCTAACATATCAAGTAAAGATATTTCATATAATTTTTCTTCATTTGTAAAACTTAATAAAGTATTTAATAATTTAAATAAATCATCTTTTGATATTGAAGAGTTTCCATTATTATCACAATGTTCTTTTAAAGAATAAAGCAAGCAAGCCTTAATTCTAAAATCTGATTTTTTATCAATACCTAATAGTTTAGCTATTTCATCAGCTTTTTTAAATCCTATTCCTTTAACAGCTACAAGTATATATGGGTTTTCTTTTATCTTTTCAATTAAATTATCAAGTTCTAAAAAATGTGCATATATTTTATTTATTAGGTTTGAACTAATATTATATTGAGATAAAAAAGTACCTAAAAGTCTTAAATGTTTAAACTTTTTCCAAGAAGTAAGAATAATTTGTAATTTTTTTTCTTTTATTCCCTTAAACTTTAATAAAACATTTGGATTATTATCCAAAATATCTATCAATTCTTCTTCTTTATATTTAATTAATAATTCTTTAGCAAACTTTTTACTAATTCCTTTAACAATTTTTGTTAAAAAAAAGAACATCTCTGCTTCATTTACCACTAAAGTAGTAAATTCAAATTGAATACCATATGTTTTATGCTTTATCCAATTTCCTTCTAATACGATTTCTTCACCAACAATTTTTTCAATTTGTGCATCAAAATAAACACCACAAATTTTTTGATCATTTTCAAGCACAGCAATAATATATTTATTTTCTTCATTTTTATAAAGAACTTTTTTTAATATTCCTGTTAATTTAAAACTTTGTTCTAAAGTATTTTTCTCATTCATTAATAATCATCATTAAATTTTGAATTTTTATGTTTATCTTTTAAATACATATTTCTATTTTTTTCTTTTTGTAATAAATTAGCATCTCTTAATAAAATGTTTCTTTCTTTTTCAAAAGAAGAAGTGTGATATTCTAAAAAATTAAGAGTTTTATTTATAAAGGCCTTTAAGGAAATAAAATACGAGGAGCTAAGCTCAACTGAATTTACTTTTAATATATTTTTATAATTTTTATTTGTTCTAATCTTAAATAATTCAAAATTAAAATTATTAAGTTTTAATAAATTTATAGTTTTTGAAAAAAAAGTTTCAAGTGTTCTTATATATCTAATTCTTAATTGCTTCTTATGCATATTATACTTTATAGCCCATCAATATTATCTAAACCTAATTCTTCTTTATTTAAGTGCACTTGTCCCATTTTTTTTGATTTATTATTAAATACAATTGGAGATAAAATATCCATAGTAGATTCAGATACTTTTCCTTGAAGGATAAAAATATAAAAAATTGAAACATCTTTAATATCATCAATTTTCAATTTTTTTTTAAACTCATTAGGGATTTTAAATACCATAGAGTGTAAAGCACCAAAGTGCATTAATCTAAACTGTTTTTTTGTTTTAATACCTTTGATTACAGAAAAAAAATCATCCATTTTGTTTAATTCAAATTCTTCTTCTTCTTCGCAACCATTAATTGGTGCTACAATATCATATAACATAGTTTATCCTTAATTTATATATTGTCATTTTACTTTAAATTATTTCTATTGTCAAATTATTTTTTTCTTAATTTTATCTTTTAATTCTTTGAGAATGGGTTATTGCAATTGCAATTGCATCTGTAATATCTAAAGGTTTTATTTCTTTTTTTATTCCTAATAGTCTTTTAACCATAAAAGAAACTTGCTCTTTTGTAGCTTTTCCATTTCCTGTTACTGCTTTTTTAACTTGTAAAGGAGTGTATTCAGCAAAGTTCCCAAAAACTTGCAATATCTTCAAAGAAATAGCACCTCTAAATTGTGCTAGTTTTATAACGGTTTTTGGATTAAAAGCATAAAACATATCTTCTATTGAAACTTCATCTATTTTATGTTTTGAAAAAATTAAATCTAAACCTTCTGTCATTTCTACTATTTGTTCTTGAAGTATTTTTGTTTTGATTTTAATAAGTCCTGCTTCTATTAATTTTAAAGAATTTTTATTTTTTTCAATAATTGAATATCCACAATTAATTGTTCCTGGATCTATTCCTAATATTTTCACATTCATCTCACTTTATATATTTTATATACATACAGTATACATTAAATCTAAGCTATTTATAAATTATTTATTCACATATTACTATACATTTATTCACATATAAAATAAATTTAGCTATACTAGAAATTATCTTAAATAAGAAGTGATTAATATATGACAAATAAAGAATTTTTAGGTATTATCAAAAAAGAAGCTAATCCAATTGATTATAATCAATATCTAAAACAACTAATATACAAAAAAATTTCTTCTGATAAAAAACTAGCAATTTTTGAAGTATCTAACAAATATATAGCTACTTGGATTAAAAGTAAATTTACTCATATCATTCAAAATTGTTTTGAAATTTTTGATGGAACAAAACCAGATATAGAAATAAAAATAACTGGTGAAAAAAAAAGTAAAAAAGATATTTTAATTCAAATGCAAAAAAATGAAACATCTGAAAGTACTATGTTAAATCCATCCTATACTTTTGATTCTTTTGTTTTAGGATCTTCTAATCAAATGGCTTACAATGCTTCAATAGCAGTTTCAAATAAACCAGGAATTCAATATAATCCTTTATTTATTTATGGTGGTACTGGTTTAGGAAAAACACATTTACTTCAATCTATTGGTAATTTCTCAATTGAGAAGGGAAAATCTGTAATTTATGTAACAATTGAACAGTTTATGAATGATTTTACTTTTTCAATTAAAAATAAAAATATGGAACATTTTCGTGCAAAATATAGAAAATGTGATATTTTATTAATAGATGATATTCAATTTTTATCTGGAAAAGAACAAACACAAGAAGAATTTTTTCACACATTTAATGAATTACATAATGCAAAAAAACAAATTATTATGACATCAGATAGATTACCATCACAAATTGCTGGTTTAGTTGATAGATTAAAAACTAGATTTGATTGGGGATTAACATCTGATGTTCAATATCCAAATTTAGAAACAAAAATAGCTATTATTGAGAAAAAATCAGAATTAAATGGTATATTTTTAACAAAGGAAATTATAAATTACATAGCAAGTAGTTTAGATAATTCTATTAGAGAAATTGAAGGTGTTTTAATTAGAATAAACGCTTCAGCAACACTACTTAACCAAGAAATAAATCTTGAAATGGTACAAAATTTATTAAAAGAACAAATTAAAGAAAAAAAAGAAAATATAAAATTACCTGATATTATTTCTTTAGTTGCAAATGAATTAAATATAAAACCAAGTGATATTAAATCAAAAAAAAGGACAGTTGCTGTTGCAAATGCAAGAAGAATAGTAATATATCTTACAAGAGAGTTAACTCATAATTCTATGCCTGATATTGCTAAATTTTTAGGAATGAAAGATCATAGTTC